>CAYYZV010000133.1:0-6455 GCA_964476275.1 uncultured Roseburia sp. | reverse complement strand
AAAATGACTACCTGATTGGATTTGAGCTGGATGTAGATAAACTTGTCTACGCCGAAATCTTGGTGAACTGGCCTATGAAAGTTCTGTGCAAAGAGACTTGCGAAGGAATTTGCAAAGTCTGTGGGATGAACTTGAATAAGGGCACCTGCGATTGCCAGAGAACAGAACTTGATCCAAGAATGGCAGCAATCCAAGATATATTTAGTAAATTTAAGGAGGTGTAAACAAATGTCAATTTGTCCAAAGAATAAATCTTCTAAAGGAAGAAGAGATAAAAGAAGAGCTAATTGGAAAATGTCTGCTCCAACTTTAGTTAAATGCAGCAAATGTGGTGAATTAATGATGCCTCATAGAGTTTGCAAAAACTGTGGAAGCTATAACAAAAAAGAAATTATTGCACAGGACTAATTAGAGAAAACATTATGAAATCAAGGGTTTGAAGAAGTTCAGACCCTTAATTTTTTTGAATTTAACCCAATTTTAACCCAATTGAAATTTTTGATAAGGCGTCAAATGTGGTAGATTTAGCAGAAGTGAGAGGCTACGAGAAATCGTGGTCTTTTTTTATAGATTTTGAATTTGAAATCATTACCACAACAAATGATTCATCGCGACCCGAATCCAGGGAATATTATTTTATGTGGCGACAATTGGGGTATTCTTGATTTTGACCTTAGTGAAAGAAATATTAGAATTTTTGACCCATGCTATGCAGCTACAGCAATATTATCTGAAAGTTATGAGACTGATAACACAGATAAGTTGAATCAATGGATTATGATATATAAAAATATATTGTATGGATATGATGAAGTTGTAAAACTTTCAGATAACGAGTGGAAAGCAATTCCATATGTTGTTATTACAAATCAGCTTATATCAACAGCGTGGTTTTCTGAACAAGAGAAGTATAGGGAGCTTTACGAAACAAATAAGAAAATGACCGAGTGGATGTTGAATAATTTTGATGATATGTTATTTGATAAGAAAAAATCCATGTGTTGGTTGCATGAAAGACTATCCTAGAGGTTCTTTAGGGTCAAACAAAGAGCCACTTACCGTGGAAGAACAGAGCGAGCTATTGCGATTCGCTCAAAATAGTGTTATTTATGAAAAATATTATGTGTTACTTGCATTTCACGAACTGACAGAAGCACAGAATCGTGAAATGGATGGAGAGGAATAAATATACAGCAAATTATAAATAAAAATAATATGGCATAAATTTTAAGTTAGGTGTATAATACTATAGTTAGATAAAGCTAACTACAGTGTTTTTATTTTAATATTTGTTGGAGGACTTATGTCAGAGAATATTGACATTTTGAAACTAAGGATTTTACTGTGCTTTTATAATGAAGATGTAGGAAACTGCAATGTAACCAATATTGCCCGAACGCTGGGAATCGAAAAATATACGGTCAGCAGAATGTTGAAAGCATTAGAGCAGGAAGGCTTGATTAATCGCAGTAATTCTCGTATGCCGATTTTGACGGAATATGGATTGCAGGAAGCACAAAAATATGCAGAGCGTATCAAAATCACGACAAATCACCTACGGTATGAAGGGGTAGACAGTGATAGTGCCCAAAGGGATGCCATGTATTGGGCATTATACAATTCGGAACGTACCATGGATGCCATTCGGGCAACAGAAGAGCAGTATCGGGTGAAATATGAATTGCGGGATGAAAAAATGTTTACAGGCAGAAAGCTGTGTAAAAAAATGCAGGATGGAGTGTATCAGTTTCCATTTCTCATTTATAGGGAGCATGCGTTGAATGGGAATAATTTGTCCATGGCAAATAGTGCATTTGAAAATCCATGTACCCTCTCTGTAAAAAATGGTGTTGGCATGGTGAAACTGTGGACAAAATCTGTTACCGCAAAATCACCTGCTACGGGGAAGATGATGTGCGGGCAGATAAAAACGCTCCGTTATCTGGACCATGGTACATATGTGAATGCAGAGATACATGGAAATGTGATTTCATTTCCGGCAGATGTGTTACAGTTTGTCAATATTGGTTCCAAAGAAGGACAGATTTTGCATGGAAGCGTTTTTTTGCAAATGGAGTCAAATGCAGATAAAATGCATATGCCGGATGTGGCAGCGATTCTTACAATTTTGATTTAAATTGTTGCGTTTGTGCAACATTTGTATAAAGGTTACATTTTATATAATTTGCATGATATTTATAAAGGTGATCGTAATTATTTATAATAGATCAAAACACTTGCTATTTTGATTATAAGAATGTGATTCAGGTGTAAGCAGATGCAACAGTGTAGCTGATTTTTCATGGATTTGTGAATCGTAATTGTGAAGATACTGTATATTTATGATGAATTTGAAAACAGATATTATGGTAAGAGAATACATTTGAAAATATATATGAGAGATAAAATAAATCAAGGAAATGAAAAGAGAGTTTGAATAAAATACGTGAGTTTTGTGCACAAGTGCTACAAACTCACGTATTTTTATTTTTCTTAAAGTGTGCTATACATAAATGGTATATATCGGTTCGAAGGAACCGATAAAAAAATACAAGACGGTTAGTTTAAACTAACGATAGTTTGTGATAAAAAACAAGGAGGGAAAAATGAAAAGAGTGTTCTATAAACTAAGTTCCTTGTTGTTGGCATTGCTCTTACTATGTTCGATAAGTGCCTGCGGCAATAGTGGAGAGGGTGAGACAGTAAGTACAAAAGAAGTGGCGAACAAGTATTATATTGATTTAACGGATTTGGGGATGAAATTGACAATTTATCTTCAATTGGATGAAGAGGGAAATTTTTTGTTTTCGAATACCCTTGCATTTGAAGTAAACAAAAGTTCCGGTACATTTCAGAAATCCGGTGATGCCTACATTATGGTATATGACAGTGTCAATGGAGAAGCCAAATCCATATCGGATGGGTTGACCAGCAGTTTTGTAGTTACCGAAGATGGAAGCCTTGATTTTTCAAGCTGTGAAAAAATATATTATGGATCGGCATCTGCTAACAGTAGTTCTGCGGACAATCCAGATGCAAAACTGATTGCAAAAATAGTACCGGCGGATTATGAAGAACCAGATACCGGTACAGTGTTCCAGACGGGAACTTATACTACAGAAGCAGTAAATGAAAATGGAATTACCTATTCACATACAGTGACTTTTTATGAAGATAAAAGCTATCTGCATATCATTCGTTATAAACAGGATGGAAAAATGATGCTCGACAGCGAGATAGGAACCTACGGCATTAGTACCACGCAGCTCGCATTACAGCCAGAAAGTGCAGGAGAAGGTGATATGGAAAGCAGAATTGAGTGCGAAGTGGTGGATGGCTCTAGCCTGAAATTGTCACTGTATGCATATGCAGGTGCAGAAGCACGTTCACAGATGGACTTCACCAAAGCAGCATCCGTATCCATGCTGGGCGTTTATGATGGTACTGGAAGCATTACAGGTTCTAATGAGACCTTTGATGTGACCATCATGTTTTATGAAGATGGAAGCTACGAAGCTATGGCCGCCGGTTTCACAGAAAAGGGTATTTTAGTGGTGGATTCGGAAGAGGGATATGTAAAGCAGTATCCAGACCATCCTGAAACGGCAATTCGCGGGCTAAAACAGGTAGAAACTGTACCAGCAGGTGTAGTCAGCTATGAAGGAGCAGATATGGTGTTAGAGGATTTGCGAATCCGTACATCAGAAACGCTTACAAGATATAAATGTACTGTAAAATAGTTGGAATTTTTAAAGTGTGAGCAAATCGCATCAGTGAAGTTGGTTTTCTCGGATTTGCGAATCATAGATAGAAAGATACTTAATAAAAATGAGATTGAAAGGGGATTTTTCAAATGGAATCTGCACAGAAATTTTTTGATTGGGCTTTTAAAACAAGAGCGAAGAATGTAATTCAGATGTATAACGGGGAGATGGTTTCCCATGAACGAATGTTTTTAAACTTCTGTTCCCACGAACCTGCATTTGTATCCTATGGACCTGCTGGTTTAAATGCCAGTGTCAAGGGCGTAGGTTTTTTACCAAAGGATGAATATTTAGAAGAAACCTTAGAGGCATATATCAAACATATCAAAACCTATGATCCGGAAGATAAGACCTATGGACAGCGTGGACTAGAGCTGTTGATTAAATATATGTATGCCGATGAAGCGCATCATAGAATGGATTTTACGAAAATGGGCAGTCTCGAAATGGCAAAAAGCCATACATGGACCAATTACCAGGTGAATAAAGAAGCGGCTCTTATTTTTCATCAGCCACCAATGGTTTCTTATAAGTTAAAGGGTAAAGTAGAAATCTATGATGAAACCATTTCTGGTAAACAGGAAATTTATCAGCAGTTTATCAATGCCCAGCATGATATGTACCATACTCCGGATATGTCCAGATGGCTGTCTTATCCAGCATATATTTTCCGAATTGAGGAAGTATATGACAATTCAGCATCAAAGAACGGATTTGGAAAACAGCTTATATATCCGGTTCCACAGGAGAATGGAGTGAATGAATAAGATAGGACATAAAAAAAGAGGATTGTCATTTTTACTGGCAGTATGTATCTGCCTAGGTAGTTTGTCACTTACCGGATGCAGTACAACGATTGCCACAAGAAAAGAAGATTCCTCATCCACCTTATATGTGGGACATGTGGGAACTTCTTTTCCCACTTCTTTTATGCCTTGGTTGTCAAGGGATGGCATTGCACCTACTGTTGCAAGCATGCTGTATAACACATTATTTTCCTATGATGATGAAACAGGTTCCTTTGCTCCACTGACAGCGAAACAATGGTGTTATGTGGATTTGGAAGGACAGCCTTTGACGAAAGACGGTACCTTTGATGGGGAAATTGATTATCAGGCAGTAGAAGAATACTACAATGGTACGACAGAGGATTATATGGTGGTGCGGTTGGAACTGTTCGACAATGTTTACTGGTCTGATGGTGAAAAGCTGACCGTAGAAGATGTGTATTATTCCTTTGATGTAGCTACCGATAATGCTCTGAGCAACCACGCTGGTGCGCTCGCATGGACAGCGGATTTGAAGCACGAATCCAGCAAAGGCGAGCTGGTACAGCAGGGAATGTTCACTGCGCAGCACCCAGACTATAGTGGTACATATGCCATAAATGAGGGAGAAGAAGATACGGTCATGTATTTTCTGGTAAATAAGGTGCTTGGTTCGGTAACGACTTTGTTCAATACCATACTCATTCTTCCGGAGCATATCTGGGCACCATTGGTCAGCGAAGAACAGCAGTTGAATAATAAGAACCCACAGGGAGCATTTTTGGAGCAGTATCAAAATCCTGTGGGAAGCGGAGCATGGATTCTGAATAGGGAAGAAACGAATACCCAGATGATTACACTGGATCGTAATCCGAATTATCATCTGACAGATGAGAATGGAGACGCACTTTATAAAGTGGATAAAATCAAGATTATGCTTTATCTGGATGCAAACACTGCGGTGTTTGCCCTTCGAAAAGGGTATATTGACATGCTGGATAGTTCTATTAGTTCTAACTATCTGTCCCTGTTCGAAGAGGAGGAAGATATTTACGTTTCCCGTTCCGCAGGTACATCTGTTACTTGTCTGGTGCTGAATTTAAATCCATTGTCTCCTTATGATGAGGGAATGAAACTGTTATTACAGAATGTGGATGTTCGAAAAGCACTGGCTTTGGCAATCCACCAGGAGGAACTGGTAGAAAAGGTATTAAATGGAGCAGGAACTACAGCTCCAGCAGGCCTTATACTGCCAAGTAATGAGCTTTTATATAATGCGGATGCAGATATCTTGTCAGAAGACATAGAAACAAGGCTGGCAGAAGCAAATGCAATATTAGATGGCATGTATCCTCAGAAAGATGAAGATGGCTATCGATTGATGGATGGAAAACGTATTAGCTTTGAGATACTGACCACATCCGCACAGCAGGATTTGGTGGCTTATTTGCAGAGACAGTTTCAGAAAATAGGGGTTGAGGTACAGTTCAAGGCGTCTGGTTCCACACCGGAAACCACATATATCTATCCGGGAAATTTTGATATGACAGTACAGAGCGTAATTTTATCTATGGCAAATGCAGATGTCATGTATCGTGCCCATTTTGTGACACAGGAACGTTCTTCTAATTATGGAAAAATGCAGAATGAGGAAATCGCAGCCCAAATAGAAGAGATGCGTTATACCTTGAATCGGGATAAAAAAGTAGAACTGATTCAGCAATTGCAGAAAATGACTGCAGTTGAGTATTACAAAATACCGCTGTATGCTTCCGAAGTATTATCCGTTGCCCGTACAGATCGTTTTACAGGATATGTAGCAGAGGATGGGCAGACGGTTTTTAATGTAAATACATTGGCAAATTTACGAAAGGTAGAATAGGAAATGGAAAAAATTTATGTTGTAAAACGTATTTTATATACA
>CAYYZV010000132.1:0-6590 GCA_964476275.1 uncultured Roseburia sp. | reverse complement strand
TACATTGTTACTGCCTATGCGAAACGTATAGGTCTATTTGTCGTATAAATTTATGTATAAAAGGAAATTAAGTTATATTAATAATGGTTATTTGTATTGCTGTCGTTATGGGAGCTGTAGCTTACACATGGACAAAAAATGCAAAGACGGAGTAAAAAGATAAGTTTTAATTAAATAAGGTTAGCCGCCAGACAAATTCCGCTGCGAGAAATCGCTGTCTGGCGGCTAATTTTATGTCAGGAAAGAGAACCTAAACAGTTTGACAATTGGAGAGTGTTAAAGTAAAATGTTATGTAATTTAAAAACTCGGGAGGAAGAGATGAAGAAAAAAATTCTGTGTGTTGTGCTGAGTCTGTTGTTGGTTCTGTCCATGGGGGCTTGCGCAAATAAAGAAGATGAACATAACTATGAACAGGAAGTTATAAATAGTGAGTCTACAGAAGAAGCTGATATTAATTTGAAACTTGCATTATCAGCTAATGAAAATGAAGCACATTATTTAGCTGCTCAAAGCTTTGCCGAAGAAGTAGCCGGCAGAACAAATGGAGAAATTGCCGTAATCATATATGGCTCAGAAAAACTTGGTACGGACAAAGAATTGATTAAGGAAATGACAGAAAATGCAGATACAGCAGATATTATAATATCAAGTGTATCTAATTTTACAGATATCGATGTGCGAATGGACGTATCTTCACTGCCATTCCTTTTTAAAAGCCACGAAGAGGCATGGAGTTTTATGGATAGCGATATTCAGACAGAGATTGAAAAAAATTTAACAAATCAGAATATCCGGGTGCTTTCTCATTATTCCGGAGGATTCGAAAGTATCATTACTTCTGAAGCTGCGATAGAGAATGCTGACAGCATGCAGAATTTGAGCCTGATTACATCCGAACATTCAAAGCTGGAAATAGCTATGCAGGGATTAGGAGCCAGAGTTGCTGTATTAGACGAAGGCAATATCGCACAGGAATTACAGCAGGGTGAGAGTAACGGATATTTTGGAAGACTGGCAGATATCTATGAGAATTCCTATTACTTAATGAAGAATAATCTGTCAATGACCTATCATTCTTACGAAGGAGTAGCTTTTGCAATAGCAGAAGATGTATGGGCTTCCTTATCAGAAGAACATCAAAAGATTATTCGGGAAGCAGCAGTACATTCTGCAAATATGGATAGACAAAGTGTCCGCCAGCAGGAAAACGATAGGATAGAAGAAATGAAAGCAGCTGGTATTCAGGTTCAGTATCCGGACTTAGCATCATTCAAACAAGATATTCAGCCGATCATAAAAGGACTTTATACCGAATATGGAAATCTGACAGATAGGATAATAACAGAATATTATGCACAGTAAAAAAGTGTAAGATAAAAACAAGCATTGATACATCTTTGTATAGTGCTTGTTTTTTTATGTTTTTTAAAGATTCATAAACTGGAAAACATTGACAAATATAGAGCGGGGGGGGGTAGAATAAGAAAGATAAAATAGATTTTTTGTGCAAAAGTAAAGACAAAAAAAGAAAGGAAAACGTTATGAAGTCAAAAAATGGAAAAACAATCCAAAAGATTAGTATGTTTGCCGTAATGGTACTATTAATCTGTATGACTTGTGCAGTGGCCGTTTCAGCGGAATCCTCTGATTATATAATAGGCGATGCCTGTTATTCGTTAGGCGATGTCAATGAAGACGGTGTTGTATCCAAAAATGACGCAGTTTATCTTTTGTATAATTCTGTTTATCCGGAAGACTATCCACTATCGTGGAGCGGAGATTTTGCAGAAAATGATGAACAGATAAACGTAAAAGACGCCATTTATTTATGGAATCACGCAAATGAGCCTGAATTCATGGGAAAAATGGTTCATGCTTACAGCGAGCCGGTCTGGAAATGGACAACAGAAAACGGCAATGTAAGTGCTGTTGCAACTTACAATTGTGCCTGTGGCGATGTGAACAGCGTAAAAGTAGTAGATGCAGCGCTTGAAGTTACAACAAAAGCGTCAACCTGTATCGAAAATGGTTCTACTGCTTACGCAGCAACTGCAATCTGCATGGATCAGGAATATCATGCTGATAAGATTGTAGAAAGCGAAGCAAAAGGTCATGTTTTTGCGGAAACAACAAACGCATGCGAAGAACGCGTATGTACAAATGAAGGATGTAATTATGTAGAAAAAGCGGATTCACATGCTTATGTTGTGTCTGAAAAGGTAGAAGCTACCTGTACAGCAGCTGCAGTAGTAACATATACATGTGAGAGCTGTGGTGATACTTATACAAATGAAGAAGGTCTGCCAACAGGTCATAAAATTGGCGATGGCAAATTGCAGCAAGTAGAAGGCTGTAATTATGAGATGGTTTATACATGTACTGTATGTAAGGAAGTTGTTGAAAAAGAGACAGTTGTAAAACATACACATGTAGCTGCTGTTACTACAGAAGCAACCTGTACAGCAGATGGTGTAAAAACATATACCTGTTCATGTGGTGACACTTATACAGAGGCAATTCCGGCAAATGTAAATGCACATAGCTGGGATAAAGGTGTAGTAGAAGGTAATATCACTACATATACCTGTGATACATGTGGTACAACAAGAACTACAATTGACGCGAGTGAAGCTAAAGAGGCTAAAGTTACAAGTGAAGATTTAGCAAAAGCCGGCGAAGTAGAAGTAAATAATACAGCGATTAAATTAGATGAAGCTACATTAGGACAGTTGTCCGGCGATGTAGCAATCAGCGCAGGAGAAGCTGATAAGACAAGCCTTAATCTTGCTGCAGACTTAGCAGAGCAGATTGGTGCAAATCCTGTATATGATTTCAGTATTACAGCGAATGGAGAAGCTGTTTCTGAATTTAATGGTACCGTAACAATTTCACTTCCATATACATTACAGGAAGGTGATGATGTTGACTGTATCGATGTATGGTTTATTGGAGCTGATGGCAGTGTAAATGTTCAGGAAGGAACCTATAGCAATGGTTTTGTTACCTTTACAACAGACCATTTCTCTTACTATACAGTTACCAGATTGACTCCTGCTCAGAGATGTGAGAAATACGGACATAGCCTGACTACACGTGTTGTTGAACCAACTTGCGTAGCAGAAGGATATACACTTGGCGTATGTGTACGTTGTGGTGAGACAAGCAAGACGGATATAAAAGAAGCACTTGGACATGATTGTGAAGTAGTTACTGTAGCGGCAACCTGTACAAAAGCAGGAAGCGAAGAAGAAGCATGTAAAGTCTGCGATTATAAGAGAACTTCTAAGTTACCGGCATTAGGACATGACTGGAAAGAGATCGAAACTACAGAAGCAACCTGTGCAAATGCAGGACACACAAAATCAGAATGTGCAAACTGTGCAGAAGTAAAAGAAAAAGATATTAAGCAGCTTGCTCATAATTTAGAAACTGACACTGTAGCTGCAACCTGTACAGAAAAAGGATATGAATCTGTTGTTTGTAAAGACTGTGGATATGTCAAAGAAGAGACAGAAGCTGCGGTATTGGGACATGATTATAAAGAATCATGGCAGTGGAATGAAGAGGGCGGTATCTCTGCTGTTCTTAAATTAACCTGTCAGAGAGAAGATTGTAGTCATTCTGTAGCAAAGAAAGGTGTTGTAGAAGTAGCAGGTGAAGTTTTCCCAACTTGTGAAAATGATGGAAGCATCGCATATAAAGCATCTATTGCACACAATGGTAAGACCTATAAGAACGATGATTATAAGATCGTTGTTGAAAAATTAGGACATGACATGTCTGCTGAATGGAAATCCAATAGTGAATCACATTATCATGAATGTACGAGATGTGATTACAGAGCGGATGAGACAAAGCATACATTAGGTGAAGCAGTAGTGAAAGATGCAGCTAGTTGTACAGAAGATGGTATGAAAACATATACCTGTACAGAATGTAATCGTGAGGTAGAAGAGAAAATCGCTGCCCTTGGACATGATATCGTAAATGGTGTATGTACACGCTGTGGATATAATGCAACGGGCTGTACACATGAATTATCAGAAGAAATCTGGGTGAATTTGAAAGATTACGGAATGTGTGATGGTACATTCGCATATGCGACATGTAAATGTGGAGAAAATAAGCTCTTTAAATCATACGATTTGAGATGTGATTTTGTATGGGATAAACAGACCACAGAAGACGAAAATGGATATGCGGTAATTCATAATACTGCAACCTGCAAGGATTGTGGATTCCGTATAGAGGAAGCATATCGTTTTGAAGTTGCTCAAAACGAATGTATCGGAACTGCTTATATGGAATTCTCTGTATACAATAAGAATGAAGAACAGATTTTTGCATTTAACGGATTCGAAGCAAAAAATGTTTCACACTTAAAGGTATGTTTTGTTGAAACAGAAGAATTAACAAAATATGGTTTATGTGGCGGAATTGCTAAAAAGGCAGCCTGTGCATGTGGAGTTGAAACAGAGTATGTTGTAGAAGATGATACATGTAACTGGGTACATGTTCCGGAAGGAAGCGCAGAAGGAATCGGTAATGCATATCGTTGTTCAGACTGTAATACAGTAAAAGTTGAATCCTGGGAGGATACAGCTCTTGAAAATTGTCAGTATGCTTCTGTAAATCGTACAGAATATTATCGTGACAATACATTACTTGTAAAATATGAAAATAGTGGTGTATATACATACCATAACAATGAATATTCATTTGAGTTAGAAGGCGAATCTTGCTTAGATGGATATACTGTATCTACGAAGTGTAAGGATTGTGGATTTGAGAATTCTTACTATGAAAAATCAAACCACGCAATATTCTGGAAACAGATTGATGTATCTGCATACGATTTATGTTTGGAATCTGCAGAAGTAGCATTTTGTGCATGTGGAGAATATGAATGGTGTGATATTGCTAATAATTGTAATCTGATTTGGCAGAAGAGTGACAGTGTAGCTTCAGACGGTACAGGAAACCAGACAGTTGTATGGCATGAGTGTAGCGACTGTGGATTAAATGTAGAGGAAAGAATAAAAGAAAAACCAACAGGTGATTCATGTAAAATAGAGCAAAACGTTACGAATGTATACACTAAGAATGGTGAAGCGATTCTTACTACTATTAATACATACATCGTAGATGCTCATAATGGAAAACTGATTAAGAGTGAGTTAAAAGGTAACTCCTGTGAAGATGGCGTAAAAGCTACTTATGAATGTTCAGTATGTGGTGAAGTATATACAGAAGAGTATAGTTGGCATAAAACAAGTGTACTTAAGACACATGATTTAAAGGAACTTGGTCTGTGCGGTGGTAAAGTATCTGTAATTGGATGTGCCTGCGGACAGGAGAGATGGATTAGTCATTCTTATGAATGTAATTGGCAGTATTTGGGTTATGACAGTACAATCGGAGTTGAGATGTATAAGTGTTCTGATTGTGGAATATATCGAAGATACAGCTATACACAGGAAGCAGCTTCCGGATGTATGGTTAAATATATCGAACGATATGAATATGCAAATGATACTGCGGTTCTTTTAACAGTGGAAGCAGAACATAAGGGTTATAACCATCAATATGAATATACGTTTGAATTAGATGGAGAGACCTGTTCCGACGGATTTACAATAATTGGTACCTGTAAGAACTGTGGAGCTACAGATTCATGGCATGAAACAGCTCCGGAGGGAATGCATTATACATATTCTGTTGAACGCTATGATTTAACAGACTATGGATTCTGCGGCGGTTATGTTACAAAAAATGTTTGCCCATGTGGAGAAAAATACTCTGTAGGTTGGAATTTAAGTAGTTGTACATGGGATGGATATAATTATGATTATGAAACAGGAACTACAACAAGAACATGCAGCACATGTGGAAGCAGTTATACACAGAAACAGGGCGAAACAGTTGTAGACGGATGTAATCGATATGTTACCACTATATATAAATTCTATGATGCTGATAAGGTAGAAAAGGTTTCGCTTGAAAGTAAATCTACTTATGTGAGCCATACCTATGAATATACCTTTGAATTAGATGGAGAAACCTGTTCAGATGGATATGATGTAATAGGAGAGTGCACCATATGTGGAATAACATACACTTTCCATGAACAGCCGAGTGAGGGAACACACTGGACCTATGCGATAGAAAGATATAATCTTAAGGATGAGGGATTCTGTGGCTATGAAATTATAAAATATAGCTGTCCATGTGGCGAGAATACTTTTGTAGGTTATAGTAATTATAATGGTTGTAATTTCATTTATAAAGGATGGGATGAAGAAACACAGTCTGATATGTATGAATGTGAAACCTGCGGTTCTTCTTACATAAGATTGTATACAGAAAAAGAAATTGATGCATGTCACTCAGAAAATATACGGACATATAAATTCTTTAATAAAGCTGGTGAAATGGTATATACATATGATGATGTAAGTGAAAATGTAAGTCATGCATATACAGCTACATTTGAAATGAAAGGCGATTCCTGTGAAGATGGATATACAGTATACCAGACCTGTAAGAATTGTGGTGATACAATTGAGAACTATAGAACTTATCATCAGAC
>CAYYZV010000131.1:0-6616 GCA_964476275.1 uncultured Roseburia sp. | reverse complement strand
TTCGGCAATGGGATTTTTGCACACTTGAATCACTTTCTCACGGACTGTGCAGTATACCGCAAAAATAAAATCCCCACCGGAATTCAACTAAAATCAAACTCCGGCAAGGACTTTCATTTTTAATTATTCAGAGCCAAAGTAAGGAAACACGCCGTGTTTTCAAGCCCTGCTCTGAAAAGTCACTTTTATTCTACTTCTACCGTCTCAATATATAATTCCTTCAACTGTTTCTCATCAACGGTTCCCGGAGCCTGTGTCATCAGACAGGAAGCATCCTTTACCTTCGGGAATGCAATAACGTCACGGATAGAATCAGCGTGAACCATATGCATTACCATACGGTCAAGACCATATGCAAGTCCTGCGTGTGGCGGAACGCCATATTTGAAAGCATCTAATAAGAAACCGAACTGTTCATGTGCTGCTTCTTTTGAGAAACCTAATATTTCAAACATCTTTTCCTGAATCTGGTTCTGGTGGATTCTGACAGAACCACCGCCAAGCTCTGTACCATTTAATACGATATCATAAGCCTTTGCACGAACTGCACCCGGATTAGAATCAAGGAGCTCTAAATCTTCTTCCATTGGCATTGTGAATGGATGATGTACCGCTACAAAACGGTTATCTTCTTCATCCCATTCAAGTAATGGGAACTCTGTTACCCATAAGAAGTTGTACTGATTTTCATCTACTAAATTTAATTCTTTTGCAAGTTCTAAACGTAATGCTCCTAAAACATTCCAAACAATTTTTGTCTTATCTGCTGCAAATAACAGTAAGTCACCTGCTTTACCGCCCATAGCTTCTACTAATGCAGCCAATTCTTCTTCTGTCATGAATTTTGCAAACGAAGATTTATATGTGCCGTCTTCATTTACTGCAAGGTAAGCAAGACCCTTTGCACCGTAGCCTTTTGCAAATTCTACTAACTTATCAATTTTCTTACGAGGCATAGAAGCCTGTCCTTTGGCATTGATACCGCGTACAGAACCACCGTTTTCAATCGCACCCGTAAATACAGAGAAACCGCAGCCTTTTACGATGTCAGAAACATCCTTTAATTCCATACCGAAACGAGTATCCGGCTTGTCAGAACCATAACGGTCCATTGCATCCTGCCATGAAATTCTTGGTAATGGAAGCTGTACATCTACGCCGATTGCTTCTTTAAATACAAACTGTAATAATCTTTCATTTACATCTAAAACATCTTCTACATCTACGAAAGATAATTCCATATCTGCCTGTGTAAATTCCGGCTGTCTGTCTGCACGTAAGTCTTCATCACGGAAGCATCTTGCAATTTGGAAATAACGGTCATAACCGGAACACATCAATAACTGCTTATAAAGCTGTGGTGACTGTGGCAATGCATAAAAATGTCCCGGATGCACACGGCTTGGCACTAAATAGTCTCTCGCACCTTCCGGTGTAGACTTGCAAAGCATTGGTGTCTCAATTTCAAGGAAGCCTTCACGCATCATAAAATCACGCATTAAATAAGCAACCTTACTTCTTAACATTAAATTACGCTGAATATCCGGTCTTCTCAAATCCAGATAACGATATTTCAGACGGATTTCATCCTTTGTCTGGCTGTTTTCTTCGATCTGGAATGGCGGTGTTTCAGCCTCTGATAAAATACGGATATCTGTAACAATAATCTCGATATCACCTGTCTTTAAGTTTTCATTTACTGCTGCAGAACGCTTTTCAACCTTACCGGTAACAGCAATTACGAACTCACTTCTTAAGCTCTCTGCTTTCTTATAACCTTCTGCTCCAACACTTTCTTCATTAAATACGAGCTGTAAGATACCGGAACGGTCTCTTAAGTCGATAAAAATCAAACTTCCTAAATTTCTTCTCTTCTGTACCCAGCCCATAACGGTAACAGTTTCACCGATATTTGCACTTGATACCTCTGTACATCTGTGGCTTCTATGTAAGCCGCGCATTGATTCTGCCATATTTTTCTCCCTTTTATTGCTGCTATTTTCTAGTTGTTAAAGAACTCAATAATTTCCTGATAACCCTCTGCGGTCAATTTATCCTTCTGGAACTTCTTATTCTTATTCATACGTACAACAAGCACCTGCTTGCCCGCCTGACGCTCCTGCTGTGCCTTTGCGATTACTTCTGCGAGTTTCTCAGCAGAAAATCCTTTTTCAATCAGATAGGCTACCTTTGGTCTCTGCATTGGAACCGTAAAACCGCTTTCTAATAAAAGCAGTACAATACGCTCAAATCCGATGGAGAATCCACAGGCTGGAACATCCTGCCCCGTAAATTTACCAACCATCTTATCGTAACGGCCGCCGCCGCCGCAGGCTGCACCTAATTCCGGCATTGCAATTTCAAAAATCGTACCTGTATAGTAGCTCATGCCGCGTACCAGTGTAGGATCAAATACTAATTTAAAGTCTGCTGTTTTTGCATTCTCTACACTATCAATGATTTCAAGCAGGTTCTTCTCTACGTCTGCATCTAAAAAGCCTTCTAATGTCTTAGCAAGATACTTGATGCCTTCCACACCGGAAGAAGTCTCTTCCACACCCTTGAATAATCCAAGATATTTATCCACAGATTCCTGTGAATAGCCTTCTTTTAATAATTCTTCTGCAACGCCGTCCATGCCAATCTTGTCCATTTTATCAAGAATGATAAATACTGTATCATATTCTTCCTCTGCAAAACCACTGTAAGCTGCCATCGCTTTTAAAATACGACGCTCGTTGATGCGGATTTCGAAATTCTTAAATCCCAGCTTTCCAATTGTTGTAGTTGTTGCAAGAATTAATTCAATTTCAGCCAGATTGCTTGGCTCACCGATAATATCAATATCGCACTGCATAAACTGACGGTAGCGTCCGCGCTGCGGTCTGTCTGCTCTCCAAACATTTCCCATCTGAAGTGCCTTAAACGGAGACGGAAGATTATTTGCATTATTTGAATAGAAACGTACAAGGGGTACGGTTAAATCATAACGCATACCAAAATCCACAAGGTCTGCTTCTACCTTTGCTTCCTCCACTTTTAACTTCTCTCCACGTTTCATAACTTTAAAAATCAGCTTCTCATTTTCGCCGCCTTGTTTATTGCTTAAGTTTGCAATATTCTCCATACAAGGAGTCTCAATTGGAGTAAAACCAAAGCTTCTGTAGGTATCCTTAATGACCTGCTGCACATAGTCACGCACCTGCATCTCCTCTGGCAAAATATCCTTCATACCATTTACCGGCTTCTTACTTAACGCCATTGTATTTCCTCCATCTTCCTAATCTTTCGCTTTATCATTTCATCCACACGCTCCAGATAGTTCTTCACATCCTTCACGTTTTCGACACGCTCCATACGCATATCGCTGCTGTTACCAGCAAAGCTTGATTCCTGCTCGCTTTTTTCTTCCTCAGGTTTAAATACAAACTTCGTTGTAGCACCTGCACCAAGTGCCATTATAGTCTGTTTTTCTTCCATAATCAAGATATTATACACACCTGCTTTACCGGATTTTGCATAACCTACATTTTCTAAATTGCCTGCCATGCTCTTCTGGCGATACAGATAATATGGTTTCAAATCCAATTCTTTACAATAAGAATAAACCAAATCCATATGCTCCTGTGTATTTACCATTTCATAATCTTTATAGTCATCCTTAAACATATTAAGCCTTGCTGCCCGCTTCAATGCCAAAGAATGTACGGTCAAATTATCCGGATTTAAAATCTTAATCTGCTCCATGGTATTCTTTACATCCTCTAATGTCTCACCCGGAAGGCCTAAAATCAAATCCATATTAATATTTTCAAATCCGACTTCCCTTGCCATCTCATAGCTTGCGATGGTCTGCTCCACGGTATGATGCCGGCCGATTAATTTCAGCGTCTCATCCTTCATGGTCTGCGGATTAATTGAAATACGGGTAATGCCCCATTTTCTTAATACTTCTAATTTCTCTCTGGTGATACTGTCCGGTCTGCCCGCCTCCACTGTAAACTCAACGCAGTAAGACAAATCAAAATGACACTTAATCGTGCGAATTAATCTGTCCAGCTGATAAGGCTCTAAAGTAGTTGGTGTACCGCCTCCAATATAAATCGAATTCAATTTTTTGTGATAAAACTTTACCGCTGTAAAATGAATCTCTTTTTCCAATGCATCCAAATATGCGTCTACCTGATTTCTCCACGCCGAAAGCGGATAAGAAGTAAACGAGCAATACAAACAGGTAGTCGGGCAAAACGGAATCCCAATATAAAGACTATATCCTTTTTCATAGTCAATCTGCTGCAACAACCGCTGTTCCCGTTCTGCAATATCAATCGAAAGCCCTATTTTTTCATCCGAAGCAAAATAAGTATCTTTCATGTAATGCTCTATCTCTGTCCTGCTCTTTCCTTCTTCCAACAGCTTCATTGGAATCTTTGTCGGGCGAATGCCGGTAAGCGTACCCCATGGCAGCTCTCTGCCGCTGTATCGTTCAAGCATCTGATACAAATGCTGCTTTAATCGATTCTTCGTCTCTTTGCGGTCCGCAAATTCCACCGCAAAGGCTTCCTCCTGTTCCCCTGCCTCATCCTTTAAAATGATACGAATCTGCTCCGGCGCATATAAAATGTCCATACGAAATACGATTTCTTCGTCATAAACTTTATCCTCTGCCGTAGCACTGACATTCTGCTCTGGATAAAAGGCTTTTATCAGGGAATGAATATCATATTCAAATTCTGGTTGGTTTAATTTTGCTAAAATCATATATTTTTCTTTCTATAAAAATGGATTATTCATCCGTTCCATTCCAATACTGGTCATTTCACCATGTCCCGGATATACTGCCGTTTCATCCGGCATCGTCATCAGCTTCTCTTTGATTGCACGAATAAGCTGCGAAGCACTTCCCTTTGGGAAATCTGTACGTCCAATAGAACATTCAAATAATGTATCACCGCTGAATACTGCATTCTGCTCTACGAAATAAAAACAACATCCGCCTACGGTGTGTCCCGGTGTAAAAAGCACCTTGATACGAAAGCCTGCGAGTTCTAATTCCTGCTCATCGCACAGATAGACATCCGCATGATAGACATCTGCCTTGCCTTCCCAACCGGATAAATTAAGCCCCGGTGTCTCTAAGGTTTCTTTTTCTGCCTCATGTGCATACACCTTTACATCTAATAACTTTGACAGTTCTGCTGCTGCCGCTGCATGATCAAAATGTCCATGTGTCAGTAAAATGCCTGCCGGTATCAGCCCATGTTCTTTTACCTTTTCTGCAAGCTGCTTTGCCGCTGCACCCGGATCAATGATCAAAACTTCCTTTGTATCATCATTTATTGCAAAATAGCAGTTCGTCGCTACATTTCCTACCACATACTGCTGAATTTTCAATGGAGCCATATTTATTCCCCCTAAAATGCGCTTCGCGCATAAATTTAAATTAGAAGCCCGCCAGCGGGTTTTGCCTGTGGCGGGTCTCATATTCTTACGGCATCAGCCGCCTGTTGTTCGGCAGCTTCGCTGCTGCAAAAATCCATTATAAATTGCTGCGCAATGGGATTTTTGCACACCTGAATCACTTTCTCAGCCGCCTGTTGTTCGTTCAATGTCTATAATATTATCAATCTGGCGCAAACGCTCAACCAGACTGGTTAATTCTGTCTTTCCTCTTGTATTAAAGGAAATATCAATCGTAGCAATGCCCTGTTTGCTGACCTTTGAATGAATTGCATTGATATCAATTTCACGCTCTGTAAATACCTTCGAAATATCCACCAAAAGACCAGTGCGGTTATTGCAGTATACTTTAATTTCAGTAAGGTATAAGCCACTTGCGGATGAGGTTTCATCATGCTGCCACTCTGCATCAATCAGGCGGTCTTTGTCGATATCTGAAATATTCATGATATTAATACAATCTGTACGATGGATAGACACGCCTCTGCCTCTGGTTACAAAACCTACGATTTCATCTCCCGGCACCGGACTGCAGCACTTTGAAAAATGAACTGCTACGTCGTATAAGCCCTTTACAATAATACCGCTCTTTGAACGCTTCTCAGCATGTTTATCTTTATTGTCAGAAATCGTATCTAATACTTCTGAATCTGTAATGTTTGCCTGATGTTCCTTCTTGTATTCCTCGTACAGACGGCTTACAATCTGGCCTTCCTTCAAACCGCCGTGTCCGACCGTTGCAAGACAGGCATTCCAGTCATGGAAACCATATTTATGCAGAATCCGCTCCTGATACTCCGGTTTATTGATATCCGGAAAATTAATGCCTTTTGTCTTCGCATAAGCAACCAAAGCTTCCTTACCGCGGGTAATATTTTCTTCCTTCGACTGACTGCGGAACCACTGATTAATCTTATTCTTAGCCTGTGTACTCTTAACCATGCTAAGCCAGTCTCTGCTTGGTCCCTTGGAATTCTGGGAAGTAATAATCTCTATACGATCACCATTTCTAATTTTATAATCAATTGGAACCAGCTTTCCGTTTACCTTCGCTCCCACCATCTTATTGCCGACAGCAGAATGAATGCTGTAAGCAAAGTCAATCGGATTTGAACCTGCCGGAAGATTTTTTACATCCCCTGACGGTGTAAAACAG
>CAYYZV010000130.1:0-6619 GCA_964476275.1 uncultured Roseburia sp. | reverse complement strand
ATCTGCCTTCTTCGCCAACTACCGGATAATTAATATGCCAGAAGAATCCGTCCTGTTCTTCATGCTCTACTTCTGCATCTGAAATAGAAGTCTGGCAGACCGGACACCAGTTTACGATACGGGAGCCTTTGTAGATCAATCCTTTTTCATATAATTTAATAAATACTTCTAATACGGCATCGGAACAGCCCTGATCCATTGTAAAGCGTTCTCTCTCCCAGTCAGCAGAAGAACCAAGCTTCTTTAACTGATTAATAATACGATTGCCATATTCTTCTTTCCAATCCCAGCACTTCTCCAGGAAACCTTCACGGCCTAAATCAGCCTTATCAATTCCCTTTGCCTTTAACGCTTCAATAACCTTAACTTCTGTTGCAATGGAAGCATGGTCTGTACCAGGCTGCCATAATGCATTATATCCCTGCATTCTCTTATAACGAATTAAAATATCCTGCATGGTATTATCTAACGCATGTCCCATGTGAAGCTGTCCGGTAATATTTGGCGGAGGCATCACAATTGTAAATGGTTTTTTGCTGCGGTCTGCTTCTGCATGAAAATATCCGTTATCTTCCCATTTTTTATAAAGTCGGTCTTCGATCCCTTTTGGATCGTAGGTCTTTGCAAGTTCTTTACATTCACTGCACATAATTTTCTCTCCCTCTTTACTTATTCACGCGATTTAATCAGAGTTCTGTTTCGAACTCTGGCACCGCTGAAACGTCGCATCAGCGACATCTACACTTGTTTCGGCGTGTGCATCACCAGGCTTTTTAAATTTACATTCTGTAAATTTAAAAAGCCCTTTGCATAGTTCTCTATGCAAAGGGCGTATAAACGCGGTACCACCTTTGTTTGTCACTTAAGTCTGAGCAAGGCATCTGCCTTAGTCAGCGGCTCTGTAACGTGAACCCCACGTCTTCACTTACTATAATCGACTAATATCCATCTGTTCAGCGAAGCAGTTCAAAAGCTACCTTCCACATATCTGTTCTTTGGGAAACCTTCCAGCCAATGGATTTCCTTCTCTGTAAAGAGTATATGTGTACTCCTCTTTCTCATAACCTTTTTATTTTCTTTTACTTATGATACGTTCCGTTTTCTATTTTGTCAAGAAAAATCGTATTCTCTGTGGTATACTTATTACCCTAATTCAGCATCTTTATAATGCTGTTCACTACAAATGACTTAGTCTCTTCCCTCTACCATACTCTTATTGCGGTTAAATGCATCATACAGACAAGGTACCACAAAAAGAGTCAATAATGTTCCATATACCAAACCGCCTACTTCTACAATCGCCATAGGCTGCATCATTTCAGAACCTTCTCCTAATCCCATTGCCATCGTTAACATCGCAAGAATAGTAGTCAATGCCGTCATTAAAACCGGACGAAGTCTGGTCTGGCTTGCCTCGATAATGGCTTCTCGTTTATCCATGCCCTCGCGGCGAAGCTGATTCATATAATCTACCAATACAATACCATTATTAACAATTACTCCGGCCAGCATAACAAAACCAATCATTGCAATCACACTGACTTCCTTTCCGGCAAGGAAAAGTGCTCCAAAACCGCCTGTAAAAGCGAGCGGAATTGTAAACATAATAATAAATGGTGAAAGAAGCGACTGGAACTGTGCCACCATAACCAAATAGATGAAAATAACCGCCAAAAGCAGCATTAAGACCATCTGCTCCATAGACTCATTAATCATTTCATCTTCCCCCGTCATAGTGATTTCATATCCTGCCGGAATCTGCATTCCCTCGATACGGTCCATAATCTCGCTGCTCACTAAGGTAACATTATGTTCTTCATCAATACTTGCAGTAATGCTTAAGTAACGATTTTGTCCCGAACGATCAATCGCGTTCATAGAGCGTCCCTCTACGAAATTCGCAATTGTAGATAACGATACTTCCTCTTCATCTCCTGTTATCTTATCTGTATAAGTAAATTTCAAATTACGAATATCCGACAATGTGACCTCTGACTGTTCTTCACTCTGTACATAGACCTCATAGTCATTCAGATCAGTTGACACGGTGGTTGCCTGTGTGGCAGATGCCATTTCTGCATACACCAGCTGGAACACCTGTGCCACAGTCATTCCGTACTCAGCAGCTTTTATCTTATCTACAGAAATCGTAAAGGACGCTGTGGATTCATCCAAACCATTCTTCACATCGGTTGTTCCTTCCACTGATTCAACAACTTTCGTTACTTCTTTCGTCAATTCCTGTAATGTATCCATATTTCGTCCGCTAATCTGCACGGTAATACCGCTGCCAAGCATCGCTGTCATATCACTAGAGGATGTTTCTGCGGTGACCAGACATCCCATATCCTTTGTCAAATCCTTAATCTGATCAGTAATTCCCTCTAATGTAGCCTCTGTCTCTTCTTCTAACGTAATATACATAGAAACTGCTTCACTGGAGCCGCCCATCATAGCCAGCGTGCCGCCCCCTGTCATGGCACCAACTGTATCAATCCCTTCGATTGTCAGAATCTTTTCCACTACTTCATCTGCATAATCCGTTAATTCCTTAAAAGTTAAAATTTCACCCTCGTTTGCAGATACTGTAACACTCAGCTGATTTGATTCCATTTCCATATCAATAAAAGTAAATCCTCTTGATAGCGCAGCCACCATACTTCCTACTAAAAGAACAATCGACAAAATAAATACCAATGGCTTCCAATTTAACATCTTATCCAAAAACCATCCATAGCCGCTGATTACTTTGTCCATAAACGGATGCTTTACTTCTTTTGTATTCTTTAATGTAAAAGAAGCCATCATCGGTACAAATGTCATAGCAACAATCAGACTGGCTGTTAAAGTAAATGCAATTGTCAAAGCAATATCTACAAATAACTGTCTCGTAATACCCTCAGTAAAAATAATCGGTGCAAATACACAAACCGTTGTCAGAGTAGAACCTACAATGGAACCTGTCACCTGCGAAGCTCCTTCTACCGCTGCTTTTCTTACAGAATAGCCTTCACTGCGGAAACGATAAATATTTTCAATTACTACAATCGAATTATCTACCAGCATACCGATTCCTAATGCCAAACCTGATAAAGAAATAATATTCAGCGAAATATCTGTAAAATACATCAACACAATCGCAAAAATAACACTCAGCGGAATCGAACACGCAATCACGGCTGTCGGTCTAATATCTTTTAAAAATACAATCAATACCAGTACGGCTAATGCTGCACCCCAAATCATATTTTCCAAAACGGAATTTACGATCATATCAATATAAATTCCCTGATCCATCATAACGCCAAGACGCAGATTTTCGTTTTCCGATTCTAATAATTCGAATCGCTCCAACACACTGTCTGTTACATTACCGGTAGAGTACCCTGTCTGCTTTTCAATGGAAAGCATAATTGCCGGGTTTCCATTTACTTTCGAATAAGAATCGCCTGAATTATCTACCATTCCTACTTCTGCCACATCTTCCAGTTTAATCGGTTCGATTCCATCCATTCCAAGATCAATCAAAACCATACTGCGCAGTTCTTCCAGTGAAGATACTTCATCGCCTACTTTAACTAAATATTGTTCATCACCCTCCGTAATATATCCTGCAGGCATCGAAAAATTCTGTGCCACCAACAGACCACTCAATGTTTCCACTGTTAAAATCTGTGTCAAATCAGCAGCAGCTTTCGCCTGCTCTTTTACTGAATCCAACTGCGCCTGCCCCATAGCAAGCTGGCTGGAAGCCACTGCTAATTCTGTATAGCCGTTGCTCATCTGTATAATTGTCTGTATCTGTGTTTTATTTAACGTAACTAATGCATCGTTTAATGTCGTTTTCCCGGATGCTAACTGTTCCTGCGCAGATTGAATCGTTGCAATTCCAGTAGATACTGTTACAGAAGCTTCTGATACAGCAGCGATTGCCGCTGGGATATCTTTATATGAAGTCAATGTAACACCATACTCTGCAAACAAACTGCCCAATTCGACTACTGTTGTATTTAATAAATTAATTTCCTCCTGTGCAGCCCAAAGCTCTGCATCCAACTGCGCCAAGCTTATAAAGCTCTCTCCGGTCTGCGCATTCACCTGTGGTAATACTGCTGCTTCTATTTCAACTTTTTGTTCCAGGCTCAAATCTGCATAAGCTGCTGCATACTGTGTCATAGCTGCTGCGTCCAGCGCTTCTGCATAAGTCGGTCGGATTGCCTGCAGAACTCCTATACGGGCTTCCTGCGAAGCTCCTCTTTCATAAGCAGACTGAAGAATACAAATTGCTGTCTCAATCTGATCTCCATTCTCTTCCAGCATAGTCTGCATTTCCTGCAATTCCGATAATGCAGAATTTAATTCCTTTGCAGCACTCTGCGCCTCAATCTTTCCATTAATAATCTCATTCTGCCCTTTTGAGATCTCTTCTGCAAACGTTTCTACACCCTCTTCTAAAGCCGCTTTTCCATCTTCAATCTGCTTTTTTGCATCATCAAGCTCCTTCTGGGCATCTACAAACTGTTCATCAATTTTAGCCAGTATCTTTTCATTTAACGCATCTATCTTTTCCTGATCCAAAGTCACCTGAATATCTTCATCCAGTACACCGGTAGCCGTTACAGATGCCACACCTTCAATACTTTCAATCATCGGTATCAGCTCATCATTTACATAAATAGACAGCTCAGACTGATCCATGCCTTCCACATCCGCAGAAGCAATCATAACCGGCATCATATCCGGGTCAATCTGCATAATGATTGGAGACATTACCGTATCCGGAAAACTGCTCTCCAACTGATCCAAAGACTGCTGAATCTCAATAATAATAGAATCCATACTGGTATCCTGCTCATACTCAAGGATAACCATTGATACACTGTCGCTGGACGTCGACGATACACTCTTAATATTCGACGTCGTAGCCATTGCCGCTTCAATCGGTGCCGTCACATCCTTCTCTACCTCTTCCGGACTGGCACCTATGTCAGTAGTCACTACTACAACATATGGAAGGCTCATATCCGGCAGCAAATCTGTAGTCATTCTGGTAAACGACACCACACCAAGTACAATTACCAAAACTACACCTACCAAAACAGTATATGGCTTCCTTACACTAAACTTACTAAACAACGCTTTTTCCCTCCTAAAACAAACCGACCGGTTGGTGGGTCAGATGGTTTTATTCTACTCTCTTTTGTTTAAAAATCAACTATTTTAAGATGGATTTTATGCTTTTATTTCATTTCACTTACCGGCATGGCTTTTCCTCTCTCTTATCCTCTCGCAAAATGCACAAATCCCATATCCAATCATCATACCGAAGGTATTTGTTAAAATATCATCTAACTCAAAATATCCTGTTTTCGTCACCCACTGCGTTACTTCAATGAATAAACTACTGGCAGCTCCTATGCCAAGCATAACTCGCGCCCTTCGAAAAAATTTCGATAAACCAAATAAAAGCATTGCATACGGAACAAACATAATTATATTTTCATATATCTGCTTTTTCGAAAAAAAAGTATTTCGGAAAGTGCGAAATAATTCAAAACTCGCATGTCTTGTACCACCCTCGCTGCGTGAAAGCATCGTAATTCCAATTACTACATACACATACAAAGTAAGCAGGAAAATACAGCCTGCTTTTCCTGCCAAATGTTTTATTTGCATCTTACATTTATTATTTAACTGCTTAGATTTCCAAAATCCTTCATACCACAAATAACCTGCAGTCACTATAACTGCCAATAAAAACCCCATCGGCGCATATCCCGCAAAAAATTTGGTAACATCTTTCGTAATAGCCAAAAACATTTTAACCATAATTACTACTTTCTCCAAATTGTCTTCTTAATTATTGCATGATTACTTAGCTTTTTTTACCATGCAGCCTTTTTTGAAAAACAAATACCATACTTTAAAATCCCCAAATGCTTCGCCGTCTCCTGTTTCAATCGCTTTCATCAGCGGTGTCATATCTGTTTTTCTTATCTTTTTATCAAACCATGCCAAAATAGTATTCCTATAAATATATGAAATCTCCGCATTAGGAATTGACATGGAAAGATAGTGCATCTCACCTTCCTGCCTCGACCAAAAAAACTGCCATATCAATGATTCTTTCATTAGTATAACGGATTACTTATTGAATTACAAGTTACTGTTCAGGGATTAGCTTGAATAATATAAACGGATGGTATAGACTTAAATCAGTCAAAACCATCCGTTTTTTTATCCAAAAATCTGTGAAATTCTTTTAAATATATTAGGTTCTTCTTTTTGGCGCATCATAATAAGCATGCTCATGCACTGACAGAGGCAGTCGATACTTTCACTGCTCCGAAATGACACGGCCTGCATTTGTTTTCTTTTATAGTTTCTTAGAAGCCGTTCCGCTTCATTATTCGTTGCCGGAACTCTGCAGTCATGCAGAAATAACAGATGGTTTGACATATATTTTTCCATCCGAAGATACAGGTTATAGCCATCCCTGTAGTACTCATTTGCCGGGATATATTCATATTCCTCATGTGCTTTTTCGAGTATTTCTTTATATCTGGCTTCATATTCCTGAATTTTTGCCTCACTGCATTCCGTATGTTCAGGCAGACTG
>CAYYZV010000129.1:0-6669 GCA_964476275.1 uncultured Roseburia sp. | reverse complement strand
CCCGCCAATGGAATATTTGGATTCGGGCATTACCCTTGCCTTCCTACGGTCTATAATTAGACTAGCACATCCCCAACAAAACTTCAACTACTTTTTCAACTATGTCTAATGTTTATGCCCTGTTACACTACTGTCCACAAATGATTTCCCACGTGTCAGCACACTAGATGCAGCCAGACCATTTACACCTGCATAGCCATTTATCTGTGTAATTAAAGAACCAAATGTTCTGCTTAACAAATTATCCTTTAACTCTGCTGAAATACCATTCAGATTTTCCAATCCCAATATACTTAATAAAACTTCATCACTTACAGAAAGTGAATATACTGCTGTTGGTGTTGTATAATCTCCGGCTTCCACATTCTGAATGATTTCCATAATTTCCGGATTACTGGTATAAGCTGCCACATACTCTTCTGCAGAAGCAGCTTCAGCCATCAAGGAAATTACATCTAATCTCTGAGCATATAAAAACTTGTCCGATGTTAAATCACGGCTCATTATTCTCACTTCTATTAACCGGAGTCTTTAATGTAATTGCATATACTGTACTAATCTGTAATGGATCACTTTCTGCAACGTCGTCATTATAATAAACTACTACCTCGTCACCTACATTAAAATGTGTTACACTGTCCTGATTTTCCACATCTAATGATACACTGCATCTTACTTCTGATAAGTAGCCATCCATCTGCTCACAATATATCAAAATAGAATTATCATATACCCGCTCTACAATTCCTGTAACGCTAGGCTCATTTTCAATAATATGATTCATACTTTTGTTATTACATCCTATCAAGCCCAACATACAAGTAATTGTCAAAAATATTGCAATATATTTTTTCATACAAACATCCCTGCAAAAAATACTATTTTTTATGCTGTTTTTTCGTTAGCTGTCGGTTCATATATTTGGGATTTATTTTTAATATATAAATCATTTCTACTGTAATGAAAAGAATTGTACTTATCATATACAGCATACTGCAATATCCAAATAAGAAAATAGCTGCCTGCACCATACAATACACTAGCTCTATTTTTACATTCTTCTTATATTGTATTTTATCCTTATCATATCTGAGGTTATGAGCCATCCAAACAGAACATGCGAGCAACGGGATAATCTTTATTAAAAATTCTGTTTTTGCCATTCCTGCTGTCTGCATCTCCTGAAAAGGTTTCATTGCTGCATTTAAAAATGCTGTCTGTGCCAAAATTGCAATTAATGTTAAATTTGTCTGCAATATTTTATTGCTCTTTTTTACTTTTGGGAGATCATCATCACTCTCATAATCTTCATTTAAAAGATAATCTGTTGTTACACCAAATATTTTGCTAATTTTTAATATGTTATTTGCATCCGGTTTTGCAGAATCCATTTTCCATCTCGAAACAGCCTGTCTTGATACACCTAAACTAGCATCTAGTTCTTCCTGTGACATTCCCTTTGATTTTCTTAAATGTGTAATTTTATCTGATAATCTCATAATGAAACCTCTCATCTTTTGTTGATTTCATTATATATAATACCTTAATTAAACGCCACCACATATACTTTACAATTACGCAACAAGACTTTACATTCAAAAATTTTACTGCATATCTAACTCAGCAACCGTTTTCTCACTGAATCGAATTGTAATTGCAAACACACCTTCATATCCAAGCTTTTCATATTCCTTTGGAGAATTAAAATAATCTACCTGATAGGAAACAATCTCGTTTTTAGAAGTAATTACCTGTACAGCCAGTGGAATTTCTTCCTCATAATTAAATTCTTTCTTTTCAGATAATATAGATGTAGCAAATCCACCTATTTCCGCTAAGTCCTCGTTACGTTCACTCTTATATTCCGTTGATCCGCCGGTATGTTCACTCTGAATGGCAATGCGAATACCATCATCCAGTCGTTCAAAGCCAAGTGCGATACGTCCTTTTACATCAGAAAATGCCTGCCCACCACCACCAGTTTCTAATTTCCACTCTCCATCTATTAAGCGATACGTATTCACCTGAATACTCTGAACTGTCTCATCGAGTACGAAATCAAAAATCCGCTGTTTTGTATTTAATCCTAACAATGCAGCAATCCGTTCTTCTTCCTCAGTAAGCTGTGCAGGCTCAATATACATTTTATTCACCTTTTCCGGTGTATCTGAACAACCCACTATACATATCATTGCTGTTATTACAAAGAATAGTGCTATTAATCTCTTCATCCCGCACCTCCTACTATTCTGATTTTCTTATAAATAATCTCTCAGCAGTTGCCAGCTCCGAAAGCAACACTAACATGTCGCTTGTGGCATTATAAATGGAAAGATTCAGTGTAGAACCCTCTATACAGATAAGCAGCTTGTTTTCTATACTGAGCATATTTGCATATCCGTTACTGCTTGACAGTACATGTTTTAACATATCTGCCAGCTCATTTACACTAAGTTCCTCATACCACTTTTCATTGTAAAACTTAAAGAAATAATAGCATTGCAGCTTTAGCAGTATTCTTATAAAACTTTTCTTTATACGTTCCCATTCATTTCCCCGTAGGAAGTATTCTTCTACTTCAAGAAATCTCTCTATGTATTCCTCTGATACTTTTTTCGGAAGAAAATCTATCACATAACATTCTTCTTTTAAAAGTTGTTCTACAAGTTCATTCATCGTTCATTACTTCCTATCCAATAACATCCTGCACCTATAACAGCGGTCAATACCTTTATCCCTTGCAGAAGTGCATCGTAACCATGCCAGCCAATAAGAATACCTGAAATAATATAAACTGCTACAAATACGATAACCGATATAATAACTCTCTTTTTTGTATTACCCATTCTCTTTTTTCTCCCTTGTCCTTTGTTTCCAAGATGCAGAACTCCACATTACCATCATAACAATATGAAGCAACATATTTCGATATGTAAAGTTATGAGTATTCGATACTTCGCCAAACTCCAACAAATATCGGGCAGCCATTCCCAAAAAAGTCAAAACCAAATTTAATAAGAGCACTTGTTTCCATGCTACATCCGGCAAAAATTCTGCTTCCAGTTCTCCTGTACACTTGCAGATACCCATTGCAACCATAAAATTTACAATTTCAATTGGAAGTGAAACGCTATGAGAAAAATTATAAAATGGAAATGTACAACACTGTAGGCATACGATAAATAAAAAGCTTAAAGTAATTACAAGTTTTTTATGTTTATTCATAATTTCTCGGTATTTTACCATCCACAACACCTCCTAGCTCAATTCTATCATTCTCCTACTTCAACTAAGTTATTTTCTTACTTTCTCTGTAAACCACAAAACCGCAAACCAAATAGTAAATAATAAGAACAATACCCAATGGCATTTCAATATTTATCACTTGTCCGGTGTACTCTGTACTCATATAAATAAAAGCTACTGCTGGAATCATTCCAAATATGCTTCCCAAAAACTTCCCTCCGCTAAGTAAAAATCCGCTTATTAAGAATAAAAACAGCCATACTACTTCTTTTACAGATACGATTCCAAATCCTAAAACCAGCATTACCATATATGCAATAATAAACATCAAAGCCGGTATGAAATACAACATCTTTCTCTTTCCGGCATATTTTGCATACAAAATTCCTAATAAACTTCCTGTCAGGCAAGGTGCAAAAATCACACAAATCATGATTCCTAAATATTGATTTTCTGATAATACACTTTTAGAACTCATATTCAACAAATACGGAATATAAGAAGCAAAATATATCGTAAAACCGGCTATCTCTCCTATTCCGCTAATTACAAGTGGCAATAATCTCAGCCACTTCTTTTTCGCTTTTTTCATAGAAATTGCCTGTAATATACAAAACAGTTCTACTAATATAATAACACCTGCTATACTCATGCGAATCCCTGCCTTTCTTGCAATTTTATTATAAACAATTTCGTAAAACTTGAAAATATACCCTATATGGAGTAATGATAAATACTATTTCTTTTCTTCGTTTATTCCCTTAAATGCTAATGGTAAACCATATACCGCTAATACAGTAAATGCAATAACCGGAATCCACTCCATACCATTTAAACATCCCCATACTCTGCTTCTTGCTCCGGGCTGTACGGTAAGTGCACAGGCAATAAACCAGCCTACAAATCCTATCACTCCACTAATCAGCATTGCTGCTCCTGTAATTACCTTTTTCATCAATAAACTCCTCCATATATTGTTAAATTTCTGAATTATAATATCTTCGGATAAGCTCCTTCATATTTCCTGCAACCATGTGTGTCTCATTTACTTCATGTAACCATATATAAATAGCTGATGTATCAACTGTTCCATCCTGATTGATGTTATAACAGTAATTATCTCCGCATCCATTCCCTGCAAAAAATATGTGCTTTTCAATATCCTCATAACATTCCAGCAGATACTCACGATTCAATGACACACACTGAATCATCGTATCTGTTGAAAAAAATAACCATTTATCTCCATTCATTTCAAGTAACAGCTTTTTTAATTCCTCTGGAAAGTTATACCCCCACCACATTTTCCGCTTGTTTTATATCCGACAATGTTGCAGGCTTCTGAATTTGTATCTTCGCCTTTCCATTGGAACACTCTAATATTAATTCCTTATACATATCACGTTTCGCTTACTCCCGAATTAAATTCCCCTTATCAATATTCAAGTTGACAATCAGTGCCGCACAAATATAAATTACCAATATCATGCACTCCAATACAACTGTTTGAAAAGAAAGGGAACACATAGCTACTATTATACCCACTGCCAATCTAACAGGAAAATACAATCCCAACCAGGCAGAGATTTTATAAAACTTTTTACGAAACATTCTAATTTTATCTGTTGCTCCGAATGATTTCTTTTTGTATCCATATTCAAATCCTACAATGGCTGCTATAAATGGAATGAAACTTAATATGCCAAAAAATACATTATTAAGAATTACAACTGTCATAAACTGCATGATAATCACCATTGTCTCCAATGCTAACATATACATCATTATTTGATTAAAATTATCATCTTTAACTTCCCTGACTTTTGGCAAGTCATCATCACTTTCATAATCATCATTCAACAGATAATCCGCAGAAACCTGAAACAACCTGCTAATTCTAAGAAGGTTCGATGAATCCGGAACCGCTGTCCCCATCTCCCAGCGTGAAATCGCCTGTCTTGATACTTCCAGTCTGTCTGCAAGTTCCTCTTGTGTGTATCCTTCTTTTTTTCTTAACTGTACGAGTTTTTCAGCAAATGTCATACAACCAACCTCCTTTATCTTTTTGTAGCTTAATTGTAATGCTTTTGCCTTGAAAGAACCACCACACAGACTTTACAATCCCGCAACTCAACGTAACATTAGCATATCTTCCGTATTTTATGCTTTCAACATCATTTCCATTGCTTTTCATACAACTTTCAATCCACAATCGAAATCATACATAATTCCCCCTCGTTAGGCCTGTTTTTATTCCACATGAAATCAATCAGATACTTCTGTTCCTTTTCTACCAGCATTCTATTTACAATCATTGGACTCTTTAATTCGAGTTTATCTTCTCTGCCATCTATGCTCACAATAATCCGTTCTTCTGCCTCGTATACTTCATCAATCGTACATATTGCTGCTGTATATACCATATCGGCTTGTGTTTTGAAGTATCCTGCCTGAAGACAAAAGCACAGCACAAATACTAACAATAAAACTTTTTCTGTTTTATCAGATTTTTTCTTTATCCAACGCCAAAGAAGATAGCCTGTACACAAAATAGTTATCAAAATACTCAATAATGGTATGACTGATGAAATTTCATGGACACGATAACTAATTAACTGATACATTCCATATTTTGCAAATTCTTCCTGTATAAAATAAAATCCCCATAGCATAATCCCTATGATGATTATATAGATCATTGCCCGATTGTTGTTTCTCTTTTCTTCCATCGCAATAGGCTCCTTTCAACTTATTCCTAAAAAATTCTTATTCAGCTAAAAGCTCCTCCCGGATATACATTTCGCCTTCCCATTCCCAAGTCCAATAAAGATAGTTCCTTTCTGGATCACCTTTCACCTCATAAATATGAAATACGTGTTCCCCGGACTTTATTATTCCAAGATGTCTTCCCTTGTCAGAACGATCGAATGGAATATCTATGGAAGCACTTGCTTCACTTACATATGTAACGCCGTCTATTGTTATGTAATCATATTCTGGACCAGAAATTGTACCGATTTCCTTTACTCCGAAAGTAGCTTTGCCAATCGAAATAATACTTATCAGGAACAATACTCCACATAAAATAAGTACTATCTTTTTCACTCTTTTATCTCTTTTACTGCTTTATCAATCTTACCTGCACATAACGCACACACAATGGCTAATATAATAAATATCCAGTATATTTGCATATACATATAACCACATCCTTTCAGCCTGTACATTACTCTGAATAATCTATCACTACCTTCTGGCAAGCCGCACAATGAAACGCCTTACAAGTCGGTCTTGTCCAGTTATTGGAACTTAACATTACTTCATCTCCACCGGCCACGTCCGGAATAAACCAATTCTTATGCCCTTTAGTCGTAAAAAATATCTGACGGGCACTCTGTACCACACCACTCTCCATTTCAATTC
>CAYYZV010000128.1:0-6682 GCA_964476275.1 uncultured Roseburia sp. | reverse complement strand
CATCCGGAAAATATCGTTCAAAATTTAAAATATTATAAATATTGGCACCGCGGAATTTATAAATCGACTGGTCATCATCACCAACCACACATAAATTCTTATACTTATTTGCCAGCAGACGAATCAGCTCAAATTGCGCTGTATTCGTATCCTGATACTCGTCTACCATAATATACCGCAGACGCTCCTGGTAATAATTCAGCACCTCTGCATCTGACTGAAACAGCTCGATTGTTTTCACAATCAAATCATCAAAATCCAGCGCATTATTTTTTCGCAGACGCTCCTGATACTCTCTATAAACCTCTGCCTGCTTCTTCATCCCATAATTGCAGGCACTGGCAGCTTTTAAAGTAAATTCCTGCGGTGACACCAGTTCATCCTTCGCCTTGGAAATAGCTGCCAAAAGAGCCTTTTCTTTATAAATTTTCGTATCAATATTCAGATGTTTACAAATATCCTTCATCAAAGACTTCTGGTCATCCGAATCATAGATTGTGAAATTCGTATCAAATCCAATTCGGTCAATATGTCTGCGTAAAATCCGTACACAAGCCGAATGAAAAGTAGATACCCAGATACTCTCAGATCCATAACCTACCAAATCATCAATACGCTCCCGCATCTCCTCTGCAGCCTTATTCGTAAAAGTAATCATCATAATATGATAAGGATTTACCCCTTCTTCTTCAATCAAATATGCCGCACGATGCGTAAGAACACGGGTCTTGCCTGAACCGGCACCTGCTAAGATTAAAACCGGTCCCTCTGTATGAAAAACAGCTTCTTTTTGCTGTTCATTTAACGAATCATAAATACTCATATCTATACTCTTGTTCCCTTCCGTAACATTTCTTTCCTACACGTCCTTACTATTATAACGAAGCGAACACACATTTGCAATGAAAAGAAGAAAGAATATGCCATAGGCACTTTTCCCACCGCCAAAGCGATTAAAACATCCAGAAACTACATCCTGCAAATTTTTAAAACTTTTTTAAGATTTCAACACTTGTCATGTAGTTTTAAAAACTATATAATAAACTTTGTATTATATATTTCATAGCTATTTACTACTTCACAGCTATCGTATTTCTATAAAAGCGAGGGATAATATGGACGCAGAAGCAAAAAAATTTTTAGGAAAAATTCTTTCTGAATTAAAAGACATTGACTATGTGAAACCGGAAGAAATTCCGAATATTGGCTTATATATGGATCAGGTTACAACATTTATTGAAGCACAGCTTGCACCTTCTAACCACCGTAAAGACGGCAAGCTTCTGACCAAAACCATGATTAATAATTATGCAAAAAATGACCTGCTGCCGCCGCCTGAAAAGAAAAAATATAATAAAGATCACATGCTGACACTCATCTTTATCTATTACCTTAAAAATATCATGAGTATCGGTGACATCCAGACTATCTTAAATCCAATTACGGACAAGTACTTCGGCAAAAAAGATACAGCTTTAACACTTACAGACATTTACAACGAAGTATTCAGTTTAGAATATCAGGAAACAAAAGATGTTATGAAGGACGTAGTCAAAAAGTTCACTAAATCCATGCATACCTTTGAAGGTGTTTCCGAAGAGGAATCCGAGCTTTTACACCGTTTTGCGCTTATTTGCATGCTCGGTTATGACATCTATATTAAAAAGTCTATTATTGAAGGCATCGTAGATCAGATTAATGCCGACAATTCCGGACATGCTACAGAGAATTCTAAGAAAAAATCATAACATAAACTATCTTATACCAAAAAGAGGATTTCCAAATGGAAATCCCCTTTTTAATTATTTCATTTATTCTTCACTTCTCACTTCTTCATTTTTGCAAATTCTGGCAAATACCATATCATAACCATCATTTCCATAATTCAGAGAACGATTGACACGGCTGATTGTAGCGGTAGATGCTCCTGTTTTCTCTGCAATATCTAAATATGTCTTCTGATCACGAAGCATTTTCGCAACCTCAAATCTCTGAGATAAAGAAAGTAATTCATTTACTGTACAAATGTCTTCAAAAAATATATAACACTCTTCTCTATTTTCTAAGCTCAAAATTGCGTCAAATAGACGATCTACTGCTTCCGTTTTCAGTTTCTTACTCATGCCCTTCTCCTTTTGATAGTACTTCGTATCTGTTCAGTTCCTTTTCAGATACAATTCACAGCTCTATATATTTTAACATATTAAAGTCATGAAGTAAAGTTGTATTTTGAGGTATATTCTTCCAAAAACTGAATCAATTTATACATCTCTCCATCCGTACCAATCGTAATACGAAGATAATTATCAATTCTAGGCTTTGCAAAATAACGTACATAAATTCCTGCTTCTTTCAAAGCTTCAAACAGCTCTTTTGCCGGTATTTTCTCATGTGAAGCAAAAATGAAATTGCTCTTAGAATCTCCAAAAGAAAATCCCAGTCTTTTCAGTTCTTCTTTGGTCCACTCTCTTGTAGCAATAATCATTTCGCATTTTTCTTCAAAATATTCTTTATCCCGAATTGCCTCTACGCCTGAAATCAAAGCAGTTTCATTCATTGTATAAGAATTAAACGAATATTTTACATCATTCAAATATTTTATCAGCTTCTCATTTCCCATGGCATATCCGATACGCATACCTGCCATAGAACGGGATTTCGAAAAGGTCTGCACAACCAGCAGATTATCATATTTTTCAATTAATGGCAGCGCAGATGCTCCGCCAAAATCAATATATGCTTCATCCACTACCACGATCACATCCTGATTATGCTTAATAATTTCCTCTACCTCCGATAATTCCATATACAATCCTGTCGGTGCATTTGGATTTGGAAAAATCACACCGCCGTTTGGACCATAATAGTCTTCCTTTACAATACAGAAATTCTCATCCAAAGCTTTCGTCTCATAAGGCACCTTAAATACATCCGCCCACACATCATAAAAGGAGTATGTAATATCTGGAAATAAAATCGGATCTTTACTGTTAAAAAAGGTCATATAAATCATAGCCAGCACATCATCCGATCCCACTCCGACAAAAACCTGACTGCTTTTCAACCCATAATTTTCTGCAATCGCATCCACCAAAACCTTACAAGTCGGATCTGGATATTTACGAAGCTTTCCAATATTCAAATCCTTTAATACTGCTGCCACACCCGGTGCCGGCGGATAAGGATTTTCATTCGTATTTAATTTGATAATATTCTGCTGCGCCGGCTGTTCCCCTGGAACATATGGAACTACTTTTCGTACATTACGTTCCCAATTTCCCATAATGTCCTCCTACAAACCATATTCTTTTGCAAGCTCTGCAAAAGCTGGCAGTGCGCGCTCAATCATTTCATAAGACACACAATATGCCATTCTCACATATCCCGGACATCCAAAGGCACCGCCTTTTACCATTAAAATATGATATTTTTTACCTGCTGCCACAAATTCATCTTCATTCGCAACCGGTGATTTCATCCATAAGTAGAACGCTCCTTCCGGTTTTACACATTCGAATCCAAGTTTCGTCAAACCATTATATAATAACTGACGGTTTCTGTCATAATATGCTACATCCGTCTTTTCTTCTAAACAGCGTGCAACTGCTTTCTGCATTAAAGACGGCGCATTTACGAATCCCAATGTACGATTCGAAAGTTCAATGCCACGAATCAATTCTTCTGCATCAGAAGCTTCATTTGGCACTACCACATAACCGATACGTTCTCCCGGAAGAGACAATGATTTACTGAAAGAATATCCTACAATTGTATTCTTGTAATACTTTGTGAAGAAATCTTCCTTCACTCCATCATATACCAGTTCACGGTATGGTTCATCTGATACCAGATAAATATCATGTCCAATTTCCTGCTGCTTCTTTTCTAAAATTTCCCCAACTGCCTGCATAGTTTTGGCACTATAAACAACACCTGTTGGATTATTTGGTGTATTAATAATTACTGCCTTTGTTTTTTCTGTAATTTTTGCTTCAAAATCTGTTAAATTTGGCTGGAATGTATCTAAATTTGGTTCTACCACTACCACTTTTCCATCAAAATTTGCCACATACTGACGGTATTCTCCAAAAAACGGTGCAAACACAATTACTTCATCTTCCGGATCTAAAATTGTTTTAAAGATAATATTTAAGCCGCCTGCTGCGCCCACTGTCATCGTAATATTATGGAAATCAAAATCTGTACCGAAACGCTTATTCAAATTGTCAGCAATCGCCTGACGCACTTCCGGATAACCTGCATTGGACATATAACCATGAAGTTCTAAAGATACACTGTCTTCTCCCGCCTGCTTTGCCAAATCACAGATTGCTTCATTCAATGCCTTTGGTGCCGGAGTAGCAGGATTTCCTAAAGAGAAATCATATACATTCTCTGCACCATATTTTTCAGCCATTTCTTTTCCTTCCACAAACATTGCACGGATTGCTGAACTTCCTGCCAATGCTGCCTGTACCTTCTTTGAAATCATAATAATCCCTCTTTCCTGATTTTCTGGTTGTTTTTCACGATATTTTACCACTTTACTTTATAAAATTATCTATCCACTACTTTACAATATTCCATAAAAAAAGTAAAGACTTACCAATCACTTTCTTATTCCATCCAACAACAAATGTCTGGTAGCAATAACCTTTATCCCTATGCACGAATTGCCCACCGCATCTTCGTAGACTTCGCCCGGCTGTTTCGCGCACATTCTTCTGTGGACGGACGTATCACATCTTTTGAAACTTCCTTATAAATCCCCGCTTTCTCCAATTCCTTAAATGAACGCTTCACCAAACGGTCCTCTCCCGAATGAAATGTTAAAATTGCCACTCTGCCATTTGGTGCCAATACCTGGGGCAGCTTTTCTAAAAAAGCGTACAATACCTCAAATTCACTATTTACATCAATCCGAAGTGCCTGAAACGTTCTTGCACAGGATTTCTTAATCGCTTCTTCTCTTTCTGCCTTTGGCACTCTGCAAAGTGCTTCCGTGATAACCTCTTTCATTTGCAAAGTCGTTTCAATACTTTTTCCATCCTTAAACCACTTCATCACTCTGGCTGCAATTTCCTCTGCATATGGTTCATCCGAATTTTCCACCAGCATTCCTACTAATTCTTCTTCTGTCACTTCACGAAGCCGCTCTGCCGCACTCATTCCCTTCATTGGATTCAATCTCAAATCCAGCGGTCCCTCCACTTTATAAGAAAAACCTCTCTCCGGATTATCGATCTGCATTGATGAAACCCCAAGATCCGCCAGAATAAAATCAAACTTCTTATCTGTATCCTTTGTCACTAAATCAATATCTGCAAAATTTTGCAGACGTACCGTTAAAATTTCTTCTCCAAACCCCTGATTTGCCAAACGCTCCTTCGTTTTTGCAGACTCAATCGGATCCACATCCAACGCATAAATATGCCCCTGTCCTTCCAGTTTTTGCAGCATAGCCTTTGTATGCCCACCATAACCCAACGTAGCATCCAGCCCAATCTGCCCCGGCTGTATCTGTAAAAAATCCAAAATCTCCTGCACCATAATCGAAATATGCATTCCCGCCGGTGTACTTCCCTTTCTTATTACCTTCTCTATCGTATCTGCATACTTCTCCGGATTGTGTTCCTTATATTTTTCTTTATAACTCCTTGGATGTGTTCCTGAGTAACGCACCCGCCGTTTATGCTGTTTCTCCTGGTTTTCCACAATTACCTCTTCCTTTCTTACTCTCCAATATAAAAGCCTCCCTTGTAGTCCTCCAATGTCACACGCACCACACATTTCCCCGAAGCTTCTATCTGATAGTTTCCTGTTTCTATAGTTTCCTGCTGAAAAATTACTGTTCATTTTCTCACAGTCCTTGTAGTAATTACATAGTCCTGCCAGATAGTTAAGAATCTTTTCTACTATAACATAATTTCTTATAAAACAAAAGCACCTGCTCTATAAGCTATTTAGCCCACGATTTTATTTTAAAATCGTGGGCTAAATAGCTATATTATGCATTTACTGCATCTACAAATCTTAAGAATGCTGCTCTTCCTTCTTCTGTGCACTTATACACACCAGCATCCAATAATACTTCATTAAATACCAGACCAATTTCCTTCTGGATAATTTCATGAATATTCTCTGCATTCACTGCTTCATACTTAGGTAAGAACTCAGCTACCCAGTCAGCATGCTTTTCTAACATTTCATCCTTACGCAGGTCTTCTCCTGCTAAAATTGCTTTCTCTAATGCTGCAATTTCATCTTTTAATCTGGCTGGAAGAACTGCTAATCCCATAACCTCAATCAGACCGATATTTTCTTTCTTGATGTTATGTAATTTTTTATGTGGATGATATACACCAAGTGGATGTTCTTCTGTTGTAATATTGTTACGAAGAACTAAATCCAATTCGAAATCATCGCCTCTTCTTCTTGCAATTGGTGTAATCGTATTGTGTGGTTCTCCATCTGTTTCTGCAAAAATGAACGCAGCTTCATCCGTATAACCTCTCCATCCAAGTAAAATCTTATCTGCAAGTTCAATTACACGTTCTTTCTTTTCTGCACGTAAACGGATAACTGACATTGGCCATTTTACAATAGCAGCATTTACATCTGCAAATCCTTCAAAAGAAACTTCCTTCTCAACGGGAGCTTTTGCCATAGCAAATTCATAATT
>CAYYZV010000127.1:0-6697 GCA_964476275.1 uncultured Roseburia sp. | reverse complement strand
GTTGTTGGTAATATCGGTTGTGAGGTTCGTATGGATTATACAGCGATTGGTGATACCGTTAATACGGCTGCACGTTTGGAAAGCAATGCGAAGCGCGGACAGATTTTAATCAGTCAGGAAGTGTATGATAACGTAAAAGACAGAGTGGAAGTAACGCCAATTGGTGAAATTCCGTTAAAAGGTAAGGCTCAGGGTGTATTTATTTATCAGGTTGATAACGTGAAATAAAGACAGTTAGTGGAGGATAAGTTATGAAGGGGTTATATTTGATTCCGGACAGAAGCAGGTTAGAAGAATCGCTGGAATTGACAAAAATTTATCAGGCATCATATGAGTATAATGATTTTTTTACGGCAGCGGTACTGGATGATAAAAAGAAACAGTTAGAAATTATTGATACTTATGCAAAGGTCCGCAATGATTTTTCAAAGGATACGATGCATGGAGCCTTTTTAGATGTTACTGTACACAGCAGTGACGCAAGAATTCGGGAAATATCAGAGCTGCGTGTCAGACAGTCGATGGATATTGCGAAGGAAATGGGACTTCGCGGTGCGGTATTTCATACGAATCGATTATATGGTTTCAGAGATGCTGTTTATTTGAAAAATTGGGCAGATATAAATGAGCGGTTTTTCAGAACGCTTTGTGAAGAATATCCAAATCAGCAGGTTTTTATGGAAAATATGTTTGATGAAGCACCGGATGTTTTATGTGAATTTGCAGAGCGCATGAAAGATTGTGTAAATTTTGGCATTTGTCTGGATTATGCACATGGTGCGATTTCAGAGGCTTCGGCTTCTGACTGGATGAAACAGCTTGCACCATATGTAAAGCATATGCACATCAATGACAATGATTTGAAAAATGATTTGCATGCTCCCCTTGGAGAGGGTCAGTTAGACTGGGAAGTATTTACCAGAGAAATTGAGCAGTATCAGATGAACACTACGGTATTAGTAGAGGTTACAGGGGTAGAGAAACAGAGAAAATCACTGGAATATATGACGGCGAATCATATATTTCCGTTTGAAGCATACAGAAGGGAAGAATGATTCCGGCAATATGCTGAATTGTTAGAAGGAGATTGAATGAGTTTAACAGTACAGGATTTTAAAGATATATTAAACGTAGGCATTCAGCTCACAGTCGAGAGAGATTACAATAAAGTCTTGAGTATGATTGTAGAAAAAGGAATGCAGATTACAAAATGCGATGCCAGTACATTATATTTGTATGAAGATGATGTGCTGAAATTCCGAATTATGCGCACCATTTCCCAAGGCGTAAGCAGAGGCTTAGATGGGACACCGATTATGGATATTCCACCGGTGCCGTTTAAAGAAGAAAATGTATGTGCTTATACGGCGATTCACAGAAGAGTTGTAAACATTGCAGATGTATACTGCAGTGAAGAGTTCGACTTTTCAGGACCAAAGCGTTATGATGCATTGACGGGCTTCCGTACGCAGTCGATGTTAGTCATTCCGGTGGAGAATAATGCAGGCGAGTTAATTGGCGTTTTACAGATGATCAATGCGCAGGACGAAATGGGAAATGTTATTCCGTTTGATCCGCAGTTTGAAATCATTATTCGTTCGCTTGGCTCTCTGGCAGCAATTGAAATGGCAAATATTCAGTATGTAGAGGAAATCAAAGAACAGCTTCATTCATTTGTAGAAGCGATGGCGACCGCAATTGATGAAAGAACTCCTTACAATGGCAGCCATACCCGTAAGGTGGCGGAATATGCCACACTGCTTGCGGAAAAGATAAATGAAAAATACGAAAAAGGCGAGTGTGAGGAATATTTCGATGAGGATCGTATTGAACGATTACAGCTTGCGGCACTGCTTCACGATATTGGCAAGATGATTGTGCCAAGAAGCGTAATGAACCGTGCGACCCGTTTGGATAAGGATATGAAAGCCTTAGAGGATCGATTTGAATTATTAAAATGCTACTATGAAATCGATTATTTAAAAGGAAGGATACAGGAAGAAGATTATAATGAACACTGTGTCTATTTGCAGGAGTCGTTAGACTTTATACATAGAATTGACGGTGCCGGATTTTTGCCGGATGAGGATTTTGCTCATGTACAGGATCTTGCGGAACATTTTTATGAAAAGGAAGATGGCGAAAAGGTATACTACATTACCGAACGTGAGAGGGAATGCTTAAGTGTCAGAAAGGGAACACTGACAGATGGCGACCGTAAGATTATGGAAAGTCATGTTACAATGACGGCTAAGATTTTGAGCAAGGTTCATTTTAATAAGAGCTACAGCAATGTGCCAAGATGGGCGGCTGAGCATCATGAATTTTTAAATGGAACGGGTTATCCGAATCATATACAGGGCGAACAGCTTGATACGGAAACACGTATTCTTGCTATTTCAGATATTTATGATGCATTAACGGCAAGTGACCGCCCATATAAAAAGCCGATGCCGAAAGAACGTGCCTGTGCAATTCTGCACAGTATGGTAAACGAAGGTAAGTTAGAAGGCAGATTTGTGGACTGGCTGGAAGAAGCGGAAATCGAAACTGAGGACGTTTCAGGACGGATTGAGACATTTTAGATATATGATAAAAGAGGAGAGTCATGGAAAAAGAAATAAGAGTGAGACGGAAATGGTTTTTGGCTTTTCTGCTGGCATTGGTGCTGATATGCAGCAGTGTAGTGCCGATGAGGGTAGAGGCGGAAGATAGTTATACTAATAGCAGAGAAAGTCTTGAAGGTCGGATACTAGCCGTAGGAGATAAAATTGTGGTTAGTGGGGAGTGCACGATAACCTATTTAGATTGGAGTGGCAAACCATTGATAGAACAAGAAAAAATTACACTAAATGCAGATGAACCATATTCTGTAAGAGATTATGCTTTTGATGAAGTCGGGGAATTGGATTCTAGTATCTTCGGTGGTTGGGAAGTGCAAAGTGATCCAACCCGTTCAGGTGACTATATTGATACAATTACTGTTCAGGCGACAGATAAACGTTATAAAGCAGGTGTACTTTATATTGATGAATTAGACGTGCAAGGAGAGACTTTAGATCTTGAAACTTGTTTTCCGAAGGGATTTATACAAAAAGATAGTGTAAAAGTGGCTAAACGTGTTTATTCCGCAGAAGCACTGAAAGCATTTGCAGGTACATTGACCTATAAGGGAAATACATATGTAAATCCAAAAGTTGAGTTAATTGTAGATGATAATACCTATGGTGTGTACAATGTAAATGGAACAGAACTGACAATCTATGCTGTGCCTTCTTATGAGTTTCTATCTGATGAAACAACAGGTGCAGCAAGTTATTATATCTATGGTAATTACTTTATGGAAGCAGACAGCACAAAGTATTATGATAAGGTTACATTTGCTTCCGGTTCTATTAAATATGCGGATGAAAATGGAAAAGAATATAAAGTGGCAAGTGTAACGATTATGGAAAGTGAAACAGCAGGTGATGGTTCCGGTGCAGTAGGCGAATATGTTATTTATGCAGATAATATGAATATTTATAACGAATCCGCTACACCTGTCACAGTTAAGGGCAGTGCTGAGCTTTGGGTAAGTTGGGGCGAAACTCTTTTAAATACTGAAGAGGGTGCTATTAATATCTCTTATGAAAAACCGGATACGTTTGACAATACAGTAACTTTTTTTGCGAGAAGTGGAGATAAGGTTACGATAGAACCGAAAGAGTCATATTCGTTATTTGGTATAGAGTTAAGAAAAGATTATGCAGCTTATAGTGATTTAAAGTGGCAGGAAACATATATTGAGCACTGCACAGATGGAACAAAGGTAGTTACAATTCCGAATGTCAGTTCAACTCTTTTTGTGAATGCAGGACTGATGACGGAGTTGAAGGTAGGAGTTTTAAGTGCAGAGGAGTATGTAGGGGCAGATTATTCACCATATGTCAGATTTATTGGAGTACCATTGAATATTGGTAACGAAGATTGGTATAAAGAATCATTTGTTATTTCTGCTTTGAAAGGATATCAGATTTGTGAATTGACGGAAGCAGTGGGCGAGGAACAATGGAGACAGAAAGTTGAGGTTTCAGAAGAAGGAATAAAAGAGAAAACATATGTTCTGCTCAATAAATCTTCGACAAGTCCTAGTGGAGAAAATCGTTACGGCGAAATCATAAAATTGAACTATAACTATACGATGGACTTGGAATCTCCGGTAATTGATGCAGATACAGGTGTAACCATGACAGGTGCTGATGGTAAAACGGTGCCGTTATCGGGAAGCTGGAAGCTGGCAGAAGATACAGAGATAACGAAAGTAACATGGACAAATCAGGAATCAGTGACAATTACTGTTAATGCAGAGGCAGGAGACGGGCTTCCGATAGCCGGATATCAGATTCATGTTGCAGGAGAAGATAATACTGATTTTCAGCCGGAAAATACCAGAACCTTAACAGGAAATGGAAAATATGAATTATATGAATTATATGAATTATATATCTGTGTACAAGATGAATTTGATAAAATGACGACAGAACGCGGTTCGAAAAACCACTGGGTTGCTGCTTTGGGAATCGATACCATAAAACCAAAGATTTACTATATAGATGATAAGAATAACAGTGCAAATATTGAATTAATCAGCAATTACAAATACGAAGGAGAACTGTATCTGGTGGCAGAGGATAATGCATCAGGTGTATTCAAAGTAACTGTTTATGAGAGTGCAGATGGTGTTTGGACAGAAAATAACAGTGTTCTTACATCAATACATGGCTTTGGCAGAATGTATTCTATTTCGCAGGCAGCGAAGGATAAAGTATATCGTATCGCTATAATCGACGCAGCCGGAAATGAAACGATTTATGAGAATATTACGGTAAAGGCTGCTGATAACGGTGGTACAACAATACCTGATGAAAGTGAACCGAGTGCACCGGAAGGAAGCGTACCAAGCAATCCGACGGTACCGGGAGAAGGTGTGGCAGGTGCTTTGATTCAGCAAGGCGGCATAGTTGGAGTGAAAGCAGGTATACCTTATAGTTTGGGAAGCGGAACATGGAAAGTAAAAGGTGACAATACCAGTTATGCAGGCGGAATTACATTCTATGTTGGAACAGACGGAGAATATGAGTTTACTTTGGAATAGGAGCAGTGGCTGAATATGAAAATGAAAAAAATCATGTTAGGTGCGGCAGCTTTTCTTTTAGCGGCAGCTATGGGACTGGCAGGCTGTAGCAAAGAAGAAGGCTACCGCAGCATTCAGGTGTATGAGATAAGCGGCAGCGCAACGATTGAAAGAGAAAATGTAGGAAGCATGGATGCTTACGAAAACTTAAATCTGCTTTCCGGTGACTGGATGGGGGTAGCGGAGAAGAGTTATACACGGCTTAAAGTGGATGACGATAAATATTTATTTATCGAAGAAGGAAGTGAGTTAAGTATTATTGCAACCGGTTCAGAGAAGGATGCGAAAACAAATATTCAGCTCGAAAAGGGAGCTGTTACAGTAGAGGTACAGAATAAGCTGGCAGACAATGCTTCTTTTGAGGTAACAACGCCAAATTCAGTCATGGCTATCAGAGGTACGGTTGTGCGTATTGCAACAGATGTAGATGAAAAAGGGAAGCTAATTACTGTTATTTCTGTTTTAGAGGGTTCTGCATCGATACAGAAGATTGATGAAAATGGAGTTGTATCAGAGGAACAGACTGTCGATTATGGGAAAGAAGCGGTTATTTATGAAAACGAAGAGAAAGATGTAGTAATTGTAGTTTCAAATGAAATCGATATGAGTACAATTCCGGTTGAAACAATAGAATTTTTGAAGGAAATAGCAGAGGAAAGGCGAGAACTTTCCGTGACTATAGACGAAATTCAGCAGATGATAGAAGAGAAGAAAGAAGAACAGACACAAGGAAATACAGAAGTTGTAGATTCAACAGAGAATCATTTAGAGGAGAATGATTCAGAAACAAATAATTCTGAAAATACTTCTGAGCAGGGAGAGAAATCACCAAAGAATACGGAAACGTCATCTTCAGAAAATAATGAAGAGGACGATGACAGGGATTTTGTGCTGATACAGCCGTCTGTACCGGAAGACTCAACTCCATCGGATTCAGAGACACCGGATTCGGAAACATCGGACTCAGAAACATCGGACTCAGAGACACCGGATTCGGAAACATCGGATTCAGAAACAGCAAGTCCGGATACACCGGCAGAAAAGCAGACGTTTACAGTGACATTTAAGTATCAGGGAGAGGTATTCGGTATACAGACTGTAGAAGAGGGACAGACTGCGGCAGAACCGATTTTAAGACCGGCACCGACAGGAAGATGGAATTTCGACTTTAATACAGTAATTACGGCAGATACGGTTATTGAATATGTAGAGTAACAGTTCAGTCATAATCTGTACAACGAGCAAATTATTCTTACATGAATTTAATTGTTATCAATAATAAAGAAAAATGGTACTTTCTTACTGCAAAAAATGTAGATCACATTGACTTTTAGCGGAAAATTATTTAATATATTATTAACTAGGAAGTATTTATTTAAAAAATATAATATTTAAGAGGGGTGTTTACAATGTTTTTAGAAGATTACAAACGTTGGATGGAAGCTGATTTAGAAGATCCTGCTTTGAAAGCAGAATTAGAGTCCATCGAAGGAAATGAAGAAGAAATCAAAGATCGTTTTG
>CAYYZV010000126.1:0-6710 GCA_964476275.1 uncultured Roseburia sp. | reverse complement strand
GACAGAAGAAATGAAGAATGTCAAATAGGTATTGCAGGTTTTAAAATGAAGATTGTATAAAATGGAGAGAAAGAACGATGAAAGAATTATTAAAAAGAATTTTTAACGATGTTATCAGCAGAGAAGATGACAGTTTTGCAGCAAACAAATACATAGATTCTAAAATTCAAGAAATCGTAGATGACTACAAAGAAAAATTGAACGAGGATGAATTGGAAGAATTAAGAGGTCTTTTATACCATGTTGCTCTAATTTCCGAACAGGAGGGTTTCTTATTAGGCATGAAGTACTTGTTTAAATTTGCAATTGCTTTATTGAAAGACTTATAAGATAGCGATTATCTTCAAGATTTTTTCTTTTTTCTCATCGTCGCAGTGTTGGATTGCCCGTAAGATTTCGTTGTCTAAGGCCATAGAGGAATTTTCATACTGATTAGATAATAAATAATCAATCGAAGTATGAAGGGCATTGGCAATAGCCAGAAGTACGTTCAGAGAAACTTTAGTGTGGTTATTTTCAATATTGCTAATGTGAGATGTATTACATTTCACCATATCTGCAAGATTATCCTGTGTCAGATTTTGAGATTGACGGACTTGCTTTATTTTTATTCCTAACTCTTTATAATTAATTTCCTGCTGCAATGAAAAGCACCTCTTTCTTGTTTGTATAAATATTTTTATGCCCTAATTGTAATATTTTATCTTTTATGTTAGAATTATCTGCATAAGTGAAATATATGCATACAGACAAGGAGGTTTAGAAGGAAGCTATGAAAGAAAAGTATAATACACCGGAAATGGAAGTAGTAGAATTTGAAACAGAAGATATTATTACTGCAAGTGGCAGGGATGAATTACCATATGCTCCAGTGCAATAATAGTTTTACTGTGAAAGAAGGTAAAGCGGGCATCACTTAGGTGATGCTTGCTTTTTAAAGCAGATAGGAAAAGGACAGCGATATGAAAAAGTTCAGGTATATTTGTTTAATGTTGGTCATAAGCAGTTTTTTTATAGCTGCATGTGGAAAGGCGGATTCGAAAATAGAGCAGACGGAAAGTGATGCTGTAGAACAGACAGAAAGTTCTTCAGAGCAGGCAGGAAGTCGTATTGAAAAAGTAGAAAGTCCTTCAGAAAAGACGGAGAATTCCGTAGGGAAGACAGAAAGTTCTACAGAAGAATGTATCGGTCAGGAAATGGGACAGGATGAACTGCCGATGATAACAATTGATAAAATAACGGAAACGGATTCGAAAGTTTCATCAGCGGGAGAGGAAAAGAATCAGGCTTCACAAACCCCACCTTCGGGTGAAACTAATAAGAAACCGGAGAATTCCTCAGAAAAAGAAAATGAATCAAAACCGGAAGATACTTCGGAAAAAGAAGGTGAAACAAAACTGGAGAATTCCTTTGAAAAGGAAACCGAATCAGTAGATTCGGAGCAGAACGATAAGGAATCAACAGCTGTAGAGCTGCCGTTTGTTCCATTTGAATAAAATAACTGTTAAAAATGTGAATGGAGAAAATGATGAGATTAAAGGATGGATTTATTACACATAAAAGTAATGGAGAGCATATTACCGTTACGGCAGGAAATATGACCTTCAATGGCATGATAAGAAGCAATGAAACCGCAGGATTTATTGTGGAATGTCTGAAAGAATCCATTACAAGAGAACAGCTTCTTGAAAAGATGCTGGAAAAATATGAGGTATCAAGAGAGCAGCTGGAGCAGGATGTAGATAAGATATTGGAGCTTTTGCAAAAAATAGATGCAATTGAAGATTAAATGGGCATTATGTGAAAATGAATGACAGGATGAAATAAGTTTAACAGGGAGGAATTAGTTATGAGACGTAAGACAAGTATGGTATTTACTGCGCTATTGGTGCTTATGCTGGTAGCTTTTGGGGCAGGAAATGAAACCGTATATGCGACGGAAAATGAAATCGAAAATACAACGGAAGAAGAGTCCGGAGATACCTTTGTGACAATAGATGAAGATGTAACGTTATCGGATAATGAAAACAAGACTATTACATTACCGGAAGCTTGCTGGGAATTGACAGGTGATAGTTCAAATGGTTGGATTTTGCAGTTGCAAGGAAATATAGAAATTACAGGTGATTTGTATATAACTGCAGGAAAACTGACGGTAGATTTGGCAGGACATACCTTAAAAATCAACGGAAGCCTATACCAGCCACATGGCGTGATAGATATAAACGGCGGAACACTGGAAGTAGGCGGTGATTATCGAATACAGATGATAACTAAGAATGGAGGTAGCTACGCTGATAATAATATAATCCGTGTAGAAGAAACAGATAATGGAGATGGAAGCGGCAGTTATGCAATTGGCTATCTGGTAATGGATGACGATAAAGATTATGTCAAGATAGGTAGAAGTTTTTATAATCAAAATAAAACTTCTGGAAATGACAGTTTCAATGTATTTAGTGCAGGAACTATGGAAGTGGGAGGAAATTTTTATCAGCTGCTAGGAACTAGTGAAAATTTTAATGCAACAGGATATACAAAAGATAGCGAGGGTAATATTACAAAAGGTCACACAGTTTACCTAAACGGAAGTGGCCAACAAATTGTACATTTTGATTCGCCTGCTGATTCTGGATTTAATAATTTAGTCTTAACTAATACAAATGTGGTATTTGAAACAGCTATCCGAGGCTGGACATTACAGGAGGCAACTACCAAATTTGACAACGGATTAGAAAATGGATTTTATGGAACCTTTGATTTAAATAGTAAAAAATTAACCATTAATGGTAATTTATATCAGCCACAAGGAAAAATGCTGATAAATGGTGGAACACTGGAGATTATCGGTGATTACCGATTACAGACAATGACTAAGAATGAAAATGATGAGGTAATCTTTGGTGATGAGATTGCAGATGAGAAAATTGAAAATAATGAAAGCTATGATGGATCAGACGGTGGATGGGCAATCGGCTATTTGGTAATGAAGAATGAATCTGACAAAGTGATAATAGGCGGAAGTTTTTATAACCAAAATAAGAATTCGGGAACTAACAGTTACAATCAATTTAGTGCAGGAACAATGGAAATTGGAGGTAATTTCTATCAGTATAATGGAGCTGCTGCCAACTTTGATGCAACAGGCACTCATAAAGTTGTACTGAACAGCAGCACAAAGCAACAAATAGTACATTTTGATTCTCCACTTGATTCAGGATTTGCTGATTTAGAATTAGAAAGTACAAATGTAGTGTTTGAAACGGCGATTCGTGGTTGGGAAGTAACGAGAAATACTACGTTTGGCAATGGACTGGAAAACGGAATGACTGGAGAATTTAAGTTAAGTGATAATGTAACATTAACAATTGACGGTAATTTCTATCAAGATGCAGGAACCATGAATTTGGGCGGTGGAAAGCTGACAGTAACGGGTGACTATCGTTTACAGAAAATAAATAGAGATGAATCTGGAAAAATAATCATAGAAGATGGAGAAGTTTCTGCCGATCCGACACTTGCAAATATCTTAATGGTAGATCCGGATAACGTGGTTACGATAAGCGGAAGTTTTTATAATCAGAACTACGCAGAAGGTACTGTTTGTACAAATCAGTTTACAGCAGGGAAGATGACAATTGGTGGTGATTTTTATCAGTTCGTGAAAGATATTAGCAATGCGGACAATTTAGATAATTTCAACGCAGCAAAGTATAAGGTGGATGAAAATAATCAAGTAATTACACATGGTCATACAGTTATTTTAACAGGAGAGAGGGAGCATATTGTACATTTTGATTCTCCGGCAAATTCAGGATTTGGATATTTAGAAGTAGAAGATGGGGGAAGTGTAAAATTTGATACTGCAGTACGTGGTTGGGAATTAAAACAGGATATGATATTTGTAGGTGGACTTCCAAAGGGAATGTATGAAACCTTTGATTTGGCAGGGCATATATTAACAATTGCTGGTGATTTGAATCAGATAGCTGGTACGATGAATATAAATGGCGGGACATTGATAGTAGAGGGTAACTATCGATTGCAGAATATAACCGGCACAGATGAGAATAATGCAAACACTTATGATAAGACAAGCGCATGTCTTGTGATGACGAATGAAAATGATAAGGTTTTTGTAAAAGAAGGTTTTTATAACCAAAGTGATGTTCAAAGTTCTGTTACTACCGGAAATCAGCTTACTGCTGGAACATTGACAATTGGAGGTGATTTCTATCAGTTAAAGGGAAATGCACAGAATTTTAATCCATCAGGAACCCATCTGGTTATTTTAAATGGAACGAAAACACAAACAGTGCATTTTGATTCCCCTTATAGCGAACAGGGATCGGGATTCTATAATTTAGTATTAGATAATCCGGATGTAGTGTTTGAAACTGCTATCCGTGGCTGGACATTGAAGGATGATATTACATTTGTGAACGGACTGCCAAATGGAATGGTTGGAACGTTCAACTTAGATGGACATACATTAAAAATTAATGGTGATTTCTGTCAATCAGACGGCAGTGCTGTGATGAATATAAATGGCGGAAGACTGGAAGTGGATGGTGACTATATAGTAGCAAAAGTAGTTACATCGGATGGGAAAACGACGTATAATACTACATATGCAAATATTGTAATGGAAAATGACGCTGATTATATTAAGGTGACAGGAAGTTTTCATTATAATTATGCGGATGCATTCTGGTTTAATACGGGAACAATGGAAATCGGAGGAGATTTCTATCAGTATAATACAAATAAAAAGAATTTTATAGCACAAGGAAGACATACAGTTATTTTAAATGGTTCAAAGCAGCAAATTGTTTCTTTTGAGCTTAAGGATGAAAAAAATCGTTTTAATAATTTAGTGTTGACAAAGGATAAAGATAAAGGATACAGTTTTATAACTGACGCTTGTTGGAATAAGCTATATCAAGTAACAACCCAAGTATCCATTTCAGCAGATAATTATGTTGTAAAAAAAGGAAATTCGCAGCAATTCACCAAAACGGTGGCATTCACAGAAGCACCGATAAGTCTGGATGATTCTGTAATATGGTCAGTATCAGGCAACACTAGTGAAGCTACAATAATAGACGCAACTGGTTTATTGACGATTGGCGCAGATGAATCGTCGGACACTGTGACAGTTACAGCAACCTCCGTACTGGATAGTACAAAATCAGCAAGCGCAGAGGTTCTTGTTGAAAAACTGGTTTCTGTAGACAGTAATTTGGCAAAGCTGACAGGTCATAGCTTAAGTCTGAATGGAAATATTGCTGTGAATTTCTATATGGAACTGTCTGAGGAAGTTGTGTCTAATGAAAATGCATATATGCATTTTACATTACCTACACAATTGGATGGAACAGCTAAAACTGTAAAGGTAAAAGTAAGTGAAGCCGATACGGCGGTAATTGATGAAAAGACATATTATGTATTTACCTGTGAAGTCTCAGCAAAAGAGATGACAGGTGAGATTAAAGCGCAGATGTTTGCAGATGCGAATAATGCCGGTGAAGAATATACTTATACCGTAAAGAGATACGCAGATTATATCTTAAGTCATACAGATACATATGGTGATAAGGTTACAGCTTTAGTAAAAGCAATGCTCAATTATGGTGCATATTCACAAATTGTCTTTGATTACAATGCTGACAAGCTTGCGAATGCATTTCTTTTAGAAGAAGAGAAAACATTAGCAGAAATAACACCGGATGCGAATTGGAAGGCAGTGATAAGCAGTACAGATGGCGGCAGCGATTTGGCTTCATTTGGTGCTACATTAGTATTGAAATCACAAACAGCTCTTAATGTATATGTGAAATTGAAAGAAAATCTTACACTTGATGATGTGACATTTTATATTGATGATGTTAAAGTCGATAAAGCAGCTCTTGTAAAAAATGGTGAATACTATGTATTGACTGTAAGTGGTATAAAAGCTTCTTCCTTAGATGAAACGCATATCTTTAAGGTAGAAAATGAAAATAAAAATATCGTACTTACCTATGGACCAATGTCATATTGTTATACTGTTTTAAATGGTTCAAATGAAACATACGAGGAAACATTGAAAAATGTAGTTTCTGCACTGTATTACTTTAATCAGGCAGCAAATAATTATGTGGATTAAATGTTAATCATTTAGCAAAGCTGAATTTGATGGCTACATAAAAAAAGGATGCTAAATCACAGATGAAACTCTGTAGTTTGGCATCCTTTTAAATTGACTAAACAAATGGATAGAATTCCTCTGCTTTTATATTTTTGAAACTTTCCCCGAAGTGGTTGATTTGCAAATCGTAATCCTAATTATCCTCGTTACGAATTTGCAATAATGACAACAGCGGTACCGATATTTGATACCGCTTTTATAGATTTATAGATTAAATTGAATACCATATAGTTTAAAATGCGCTACATCGCTTTTAAAAATTCTTCCATGGATTCTGCTTTTGCCGCAAGCTTTAACCATACCTGTAATTTGGCTGTATCGGTTTCAGACATAATTTTTGTATTTACATCGGCTGGAATCGGGCCTAATTCTTCTAATAATTGAAAGATAGACTGCGTTTTTCCTAAGAGCAATCCCTCTTCTCGACCCTCTTCTCGCCCCTCATTTCTGCCTTCTTCTCGACCTTCTTCATATTCATCTTTCAGCATTTCCTCGAACAGCATAAAGCGTTCCTCCATTT
>CAYYZV010000125.1:0-6807 GCA_964476275.1 uncultured Roseburia sp. | reverse complement strand
AGCATTTGCAGGAAGAAATGGTACCGCCAAGAACCTATGCACCGGATATTCCGGTCAGCATGGAAAAGATTATCTTAAAATGTACACAAAAGAGTCCGGACCGCCGATACGAGAATATTACAGTGTTATTGTCTGATTTGCGCAAAGCACTGATTTCACCGGATGAAGATTTTGTGGTGATTGCACCGGTTTCTCAAGACAAGACTAGAATTGTAGGTGCAGATGAAGTAGAAAAAATTAAACAAAAAACAGGAAATGTTTATGTTGATGAAGAAGCTCTTGTTGGAAGTACAGTGCAGAGTACGGAAGATGCAGATGACGAAGAGGATGATTATGACGAGGAGGACGAGGAAGAAATCAACCCGGTAATGGATAAAGCAATTACTGTTGCAGGTATTGGAGCGGGTATTGTTATTGTGATTCTCATTATTATGATTTTGGTTAATTTCCTCGGCGGTTTTGGATCTTCTTCATCTAAGGATAAGGAGAAAAATACACAGCAGCAGTCACAGACAACAGAGACTCAAAAAGAAACAGAAACACAAAAAGGAATTCAATTAATTGATCTGACAGGGTATACGCTCAATGAAGCAGCAGAGAAATTGAATGCAGAGGGATTGGGCATCAAGAAAGCTGGAACACTTGCTTCTGATGAGTATGAAGAGGGACAGATTATCAGCCAAAGTCCGGAAGCCGGCGAATTTGTAGATAAAAATAGTACAATTGAAGTTGTGATCAGCAGCGGTCCGGCTATGATTGATATTCCAAATGTAAAAGGTTTATCAAAGAATGAAGCCGTGAAAAAGTTAGAGGATGCAGGATTTGATGCAAGCATAGATTATGCTTACAATGATACGGTAGAGGAAGGAAAGGTTATTTCTCAGTCACCGGGAGCAAATTCTTTAGGAAATAAAGGGGACCGTGTAAGTATCGTAATCAGTCAGGGACCGGAAATTATTTTAGTAAAGGTTCCAAATGTATTAAATTATACACAAGAATCTGCTGCAGCAGCTTTAAAAGCGGCAGGACTTACAGTGGGTACAATTACTACTTCTTATAGTGATACAGTTGCAAAGGACTGCATTATCAGCCAGAGCATTCCTACTGATACACAGGTAGTAAAAGAGACGGTTGTAAATCTGGAGGTGAGTCTGGGTGAAAAACCAGTTGTAGTGACAAATGTAGTTGGAGCAGGAAAAGATACAGCAACAGCGGCACTTCAGGCACTTGGACTGAATGTAACAGTAAAAGAAGAATATAGTTCTTCTGTTGGAGCAGGGCTTGTTATCAGCCAGAGTATTTCAGCAAATACAGAGGTTGCAAAAGGAAGCAGTATTGAGCTTGTAATAAGTAAAGGGCCGGAACCGGCACCTATCCCAACACCAGAGACAACACCAGATGCCGGAACAGGTGATACAACAACGACTGATCCAGCTGCAGGGACAACGGGAGATACTGTGACCCAATAAAGAGAAAGGCAGTTTGTAACTATGAAGGTACTGAACAGTTACAGCAGTTTCGACTAATTATAATGCCGCAAACCGGCAGAATGAGAGGAAGAATGCAGGGTAAGATTGTAAAAGGGATTTCCGGATTCTACTATGTTCACATAGCAGGATCCGGAATTTATGAGTGTAAAGCAAAGGGAGTTTTTCGTAATCAGAATATTAAGCCATTGGTAGGTGATGATGTAACGATTGCGATTCTCGATGAAGAAAAGAAAAAAGGGAATATTGAAAGCATTCTGCCAAGAAAAAATGAATTGATCCGTCCGGCAGTTGCTAATATTGATTTAGCATTGGTGATTTTTGCGGCAGCAAAGCCGCAGCCGAATTTTAATCTGCTGGATCGTTTTTTGATTATGATGGAGTATCAAAAGGTTCCGGTAGTGATTTGTTTTAATAAGCAGGATTTGGTTTCAGAAGAAGAGTTACTGCGAATTGCTAAAGTATATCAGAACTGCGGATATACGGTTCTTTACACAAGCGCTAGTGAGCAGTGCGGCGTGGAGGAACTAAAGCAGCTGTTAAGGGACAAGACAACTGCAGTAGCAGGGCCATCAGGCGTAGGAAAATCTTCTCTGATTAACTGTCTGCAGCCGGATGTGCAGATGGAGACGGGAAGTATCAGTAAAAAGATTGAAAGAGGCCGTCATACTACAAGGCATTCGGAGATTATTCCGATTGAAAATGGAACGTATATTATGGATACACCGGGATTTAGTACATTGTATATTCCCGGATTTGAAAAAGAAGATTTACAGCAGTTTTATCCGGAATTTACAGAGCATGAACCGTATTGCAGATTCAAAGGATGCAGCCATATCAGTGAACCGGACTGCGGCATAAAGGATGCTGTATCAGCCGGTGAGATTAGTAAGCTGCGTTATGAAAATTATAAATTACTGTATCAGGAATTGAAGGATGCAAAAAAATACTAGAAATGAAGAAAGGCTGTTTATTATGAGCAGCAGCGAGAGGGAAAAGCTATGAATTGTCTGTCACCATCTATTTTATCCGCAGATTTTGCAAATTTAGGAGCACAGGTTGAGGCATTAGATGAAGCAGGGGCACAGTATGTGCATATTGATGTTATGGATGGAATGTTTGTGCCAAGTATTTCTTTTGGCATGCCGGTAATGAAATCCATTCGTAAATGTACAGAACGCATTTTTGATGTGCATTTAATGATTGAAGATCCGGATCGTTATATTGATGATTTTGTGGCAGCGGGAGCAGATTTAATCACTGTTCATGCAGAAGCCTGCAAGCATTTAGACCGTACCGTTTCTGCAATTAAGGAAAAAGGTTTATTAGCAGGTGTTGCATTAAATCCGGCGACGCCGCTATCTGTAATTGAGTGGGTTTTGCCAAAGGTTGATATGGTTTTAATTATGTCTGTAAACCCTGGTTTTGGCGGTCAGTCAATGATTCCATACACGATAGATAAGGTGCGCGATTTAAAAGTAATGATTGATAAAAAGGGACTGAAAATTGATATTGAAGTGGACGGCGGTGTCAATCATGAAAATGTAAAGGATTTCCTGAATGCGGGTGCGAATATTATCGTAGCAGGAAGTGCTGTTTTTAACGGTGATATTACAGAAAATGTAGAGCGGTTTTTGGAGATTATGAATGTGTAAGAAGATATTAATTATTTCAGGCGGTAGTATTGATGATGCTTTTGCGAAAGACTGGATAAAAGAGTATCAGCCGGATTATACAATCGTGGCGGATTCCGGTATGGAGTTTATGAGGCGTGCTGAGTTAATTCCGGATATGATTATTGGAGATTTTGATTCGGTAGATCCGGAAACTTTAGAGATTTTTCGGAGAGAATGTATTGAAAAAGGGATTGTATGGAAAGAGTTAAATCCGATAAAGGATGATACAGATACAGAATTTGCGATTCGTCAGGCAATGGCACTTGGAGCAGAAGAGATTACGATTCTGGGCGGAACCGGAACGAGATTAGACCATGTGCTTGGAAATATCGCACTGCTTGGAATAGGATTGGAAGAAGGCATATCGATTCAGCTTGTGGATGTACATAACCGGATTCGTATGATTGATAAGCCGATGCAATTGAAAAAAGCCGAGCAGTTCGGAACGGTTGTATCACTGGTTCCTTACTTTGGTGAAGTAAAGGGACTGACTTTAAAAGGTTTTAAATATCCATTGCAGGATTTTATCATGGGAGGATTTTCATCCCTTGGCATTAGTAATGAGATTATGGCTGATGTTGCAGAGATTTCTTTTGAGGAAGGAAATTTGATTGTGATTGAGGCTAGGGATTAGATGAATAAAAGATAAAGGAGATAAATAAATATGAAATTAGGTATCGTGGGATTGCCAAATGTAGGTAAGAGTACACTTTTTAACTCTTTAACAAAGGCAGGAGCAGAGTCAGCGAACTATCCATTCTGTACCATTGACCCAAATGTGGGTATTGTTACTGTGCCGGATGAGAGATTAAAGAAGCTTGGCGATTTATATAATTCAAAGAAGGTTACACCTGCAGTAATTGAATTTGTGGATATTGCAGGACTTGTAAAGGGTGCGAGCAAGGGTGAAGGCTTAGGAAATCAGTTCCTTGCAAATATTCGTGAAGTAGATGCAATTGTACATGTAGTACGCTGCTTTGAGGATGGAAATGTAGTGCATGTAGACGGAAATGTGAATCCGGCAAGAGATATCGAGACAATTAATTTTGAGTTAATTTTCTCAGATATCGAAATTTTGGAACGTCGTATTGCAAAAGTGGCAAAGCAGGCGAGAATGGACAAGACTTTAGCAAAAGAGTTAGAGTTATTGGAAGGAATCAAGGCTCATTTAGAAGCCGGAAACATGGCAAAGTCTTTTGAAGTGCCGGATGATGAGGATTTAGAGGCATTATTTGCATCTTATAACCTTTTAACAGCAAAGCCGACGATTTATGCAGCAAATGTAGCAGAGGATGATTTGGCAGATGATGCAGCAAATAATGCGCACGTACAGGCAGTTCGTGAATTGGCTGGAAGTGAAAACAGTGAGGTATTTGTAATCTGTGCTCAGATTGAACAGGAAATTGCAGAATTAGATGATGATGAAAAGACAATGTTCTTAGAGGATTTAGGCTTGTCAGAGTCAGGTCTTGATAAATTAATCAAAGCCAGCTATAGTCTGCTGGGATTAATCAGTTATCTGACATCCGGTGAAGATGAAACAAGAGCATGGACAATCAAGAAAGGCACAAAAGCTCCGCAGGCAGCAGGCAAGATTCATTCTGACTTTGAGCGTGGATTTATTCGTGCAGAGGTAGTAAATTATCAGGATTTATTGGACTGCGGCAGCATTGCAGCAGCAAAAGAAAAGGGCTTAGTAGGTCTGGAAGGTAAGGAATACGTAGTAAAAGATGGAGATGTAATTTTATTCCGTTTTAACGTATAGGATATAAGGTATTTTTTAGAAAATGGCGCATATTCTTTCTTAAAGGAAAATAAGAGGAAGAATATGCGTTTTTGTCATTTGACACAGAAAGAAGTGATTAATGTCTGCGACTGTAAGTGTTTGGGAAACGTCTGTGATTTGGAATTTGATGAAAAGGACGGCTGTATCAAAGCATTGATTGTACCAGGACCGGGAAAAGTGTTTGGCTGTATTGGCAGAGATTTTGAATTGTGTATTCCTTGGTGCAAGATAGTTAAAATCGGCCCGGATATTATTTTGGTTGATATTGATGAAAAGGAAGTGAAACATAAATTAGGTTGACAAAAGGTTGAAGAATATACTACAATATTAAAGATATAAGCTTTTAATGTACGTGCGGAGATACATTTGCGGAGGTAGCTATGAAGTGTCCTTTTTGTGGAAGTGATAATACAAGAGTAATTGATTCCAGACCAGCGGATGACAATACGTCTATCCGCCGCCGTAGACTGTGTGATGACTGTGTAAAGCGTTTTACTACTTATGAAAAGGTAGAGACGATTCCGCTTATTATTATTAAAAAGGATAATAACAGAGAACAGTATGATCGTTCCAAGGTTGAAGCAGGTGTATTGCGTGCGTGTCATAAAAGACCGATTTCAGCGACACAGATTAATCAGTTAATAGATGAAGTAGAGAATGAGATTTTTAATCGTGAAGAAAAAGAAATATCCAGTACATTAATTGGTGAGATTGTTATGGATAAGATTAAAAGACTCGATTCTGTTGCTTATGTGCGTTTTGCGTCTGTATATCGTGAATTTAAAGACGTAGATAGTTTTATGAGTGAGCTGAAAAAGATGTTAGAGCATTAACTGATAATATGAGGGGAGGCAATCATGCCATCCCCTTTTTTACGGATATGAGAAAGGATAAGGAGATGTTAGAACGTTTATATCCAAATGAGTACTTAGATTCTACCTACCAGATTGATTTTGAAAAATATTATAAAGCCGGATACAGAGGTGTTATTTTTGATATCGATAATACATTGGTTCCGCATGGTGCACCGGCAGATGAGAAAGCCGTTGCATTATTTAATCGTTTAAAAGAATTGGGATTTTCCAGTGTGTTATTGTCAAACAATAAAGAGCCAAGGGTAAAAATGTTTTTTGATGGAGTGTGTGCATCACATTATATTTACAAAAGTGGAAAGCCGGGAACAAAAAATTATGTGAAAGCAATGGAATTGATGGGTTGCCATACCGGTAATACATTATTTGTAGGTGACCAGATTTTTACGGATGTCTATGGCGCGAATCTGGCAGGAATTCACAGTATTTTGGTAAAGCCGATTCATCCAAAGGAAGAGATTCAGATTGTATTGAAACGATATTTGGAAAAAATCGTTTTGTATTTTTATAAAAGAAGTTTAAAATAATAGTAACGATATGGAGGACTTGAGATGAAAATTGCAATTGGAAATGATCATGCAGCAACTGATTTAAAATTCACGATTATGGAATATGTGAAAGAATTAGGACATGAAGTAATTAATTTTGGGACAGATGGCAATGACAGCTGTGACTATCCTGAATTTGGAGAAAAAGTAGGACGTGCAGTAGTGGCTGGTGAAGCAGACTGCGGTATTTTGATTTGTGGTACAGGTGTAGGTATCTCGATTGCGGCAAATAAGGTAAATGGTGTTCGTGCAGCAGTGTGTTCAGACTGTGCAACAGCCAGATTAGTAAGAGAGCATAACAATGCAAATGTGCTTGCATTTGGTGCAAGAATTGTAGGTTCTGAGCTGGCAAAGGATATCGTAAAAGCATATTTAGAGGCAGAGTTCCAGGGCGCAAGACACCAGAGACGTATTGATATGCTTCATGAGATTGAAAAG
>CAYYZV010000124.1:0-6897 GCA_964476275.1 uncultured Roseburia sp. | reverse complement strand
TGGACAAAAACTATTCTATCGCAAATCAACGTATCGGTGCTTTGTATATTCGTGTTTCTACTGATGATCAGATGGAGCTGTCTCCGGATGCGCAGATTCGTCTTGGATATGATTATGCAAAAGACCACAATATTCATATTCCGGAAGAATTTATTTTTCGTGATGATGGTATTTCCGGAAAGAAAGCTGATAAACGCCCCGGCTTTAAATCCCTAATCGCTCATGCAAGATCAAAGGACTCTCATATTGATTGTATCTTAGTTTGGAAATTCAGCCGCTTTGCGCGTAATCAGGAAGAAAGCATTGTATATAAATCCATGCTTGCAAGAGACAATATAGAAGTTATCAGTATTTCAGAACCGGTTCCTGACGGACCATTTGGCAAATTGAATGAACGTATTATAGAATGGATGGATGAATACTATTTAACGAATCTCTCGTCAGAAGTAACCAGAGGCATGACAGAAAATGCTATGCGTGGCAATTATCAATCTTCTCCAGGTGTTGGCTATCGTTCTCCAGGATATAAGATGATTCCCGAAAAAGACCCTGAAACCTTTCCTATTCTTGAATACATTGACAAATGGTTTATGGATGAGCAGTTAACCACACGGCAAATTGCAGTGAAATTAAATGCAATGGGTTATAAAACGAAACGTGGGAATCTATTTGAAGCCCGAACCGTGGAATATATTATTCGTAATCCTTTTTATGCTGGGAAAATTCGTTGGAATTACTCGGACCGTGGACGTAAACTGAAACCTACAGAGGATGTAATTCTTGTAGACGGACGACATGAACCAGCATGGAGCTGGGAACATTATCTTGAGATGCAAAAAAGATTAGATGAAATTGCAGCTATTAACGCAAAATGCGGTCGAAAGAGGCGTGATATGTCTTCCTGTCAGCATTGGTTATCTGGTACTCTTATCTGTTCTTCCTGTGGTAAATCTATGGCAAATTGCGGCAGTGCGAAGGAACCCGGATTTCAATGTTGGGCATATTCAAAGGGGTTATGTAATGACTCTCATTATATATCTCAAAAAATGGCAGAGAAAAATGTTATCTCCGGTCTTGAGCAGCTTCTTACTTCGGATATGATTCATTATGAAGTAATTTACCGTACATCTACATCAGATGAAAAAGAGAAAGAATTGTTACAGATACTCTCCCGCCTTGATGAACGGGAAAAGCGCGCAAAAAACGCCTATTTGAATGAAATCGATACCTTAGAGGAATACAAAGAAACAAAGTTCCAAATCAACGCGGAACGTATTCGAATTACAAATGAATTAAATGCTTTGACAGCTTCCCGTACAGCAAATTCGAAACAGGAAGATGATAAACAGATGATTGAAAGAGTGGAAGAAGTTCTTTCCATTTTGAAGGACTCAGAAGCTGATTATAATAAAAAAGGTCTAGCCCTCCGTGGAATCGTTGACAGTATTGTTTTCGATAGAAAAAATACTACCTTCGATTTCCACTTAAAGCTAGTAAAATAGCGGATTGCTATTGCAATCCCTTAATTCTAAATAATAGAAAGCCCGCTATGCGAGCTTTCTATTATCATAGGTTATTACAGTATGGTGGTCCTGATGGTGAAGCTGGCGCAGCACTTCGCTATTTATCCCAGCGCTACAGCATGCCAAACCGTAAAATCGCAGGTGTATTGACCGATGTCGGTGCATCGATACCGAAATTGCACCTCTTATTTTTTTCCTTGTCCCACAAAAACCATTCCTTACGGATTGCATTTGCCGCAAGGTTCATATCCCTGTGAAATCAAATCCTTGCGGTTTCCGCTATATTCTTGTTTATTTTCATCTTTAATGGTGTTCGCACTGGAACAATTTGGTGTATGGAACTTTTTGCCGCTTATATTCAAAATATAAGCTGTTTCACCCTCTGTTTTCTCTTCACCTGCAAGTGCACTATCACCGGTTGCATAATCAATTGTGATGCCCGGCTGAACATTGTAGATAAATACATTAAAACAAATACCCTCGCCATTATCTTCTACTGACCAAGCCTCTATCTGTACACCGCTTGCAAGCAGATTATCCCCCTCGTACATTGGCGTCACACGGTATAAAACATGATTCTCTGTTTCTTTCACATAGTCAGCAACCATATTTTCAAATGGAAGCATTCCATCTACATTAAAATATCTTGTTCCGGTAATCAAATTTCCCTTGTTAGCATTTTCTCCTGTCAACTGGAATCCAATTAAATGACAGCGGTTATACAGATATTTTCCATCTACAATATCATATTTTACCGTCTGCCATCCGCTAGGCTTCACATGTCCGATACTCTCACGTTCCTCCGTCGGCATAATATCTACTCCTACATTCGCATATGCCACACCACAGCGTCCCAATGCATCCAGCTCACTGTAGCTTTCAAAAGAAGCTTCGGTATAATCTGCTTCGGTAAAAGCCGGTTGATTTCCATTAATCACAACATATGCACTGTCTGTATATTCCGGTATCTCCTCCAACGATACGATTTCAACAACCGTATTATTTTGATTTATTGTGTTCTGCTGTGTATTATTTTGCTGTGTATCGTCACCGCCTAAAAATCCCAGTCCATTAATAATTGCTATAACAGCTATAATAATTGATGCAATAATTGATTTACCTTTTTTCATTTCGTTATTCCTATCCTATTTCTTAATATAAATTTCTTTTCCGATACATTCATGTGAATGTCCTGCAAACTCTTCTGACACGGATAAATTCCATTCAGGCGATGTCAAATCGATATCAAAAAAGAAGTCTGCCGGATATTTTCTTTTCCAACGGTATACCACAATTTGTTCTATCTCCGATGCATATGCACCCACTGCTGAATTTTCTACAAATATATGTCCCTGATTTCCGTTGATAAGACAATTATCATCTATAATAAGCTGACTGTTTTCTTCATCTGTAAACTGTTTTGCAGTATAGCTATTGACATATAAATGATTTTCACCAACTGTTCGCAACATATCTTCTCTTATCACGCGGTCAGAACTCTGTCTGCGTTTATTAAAGGTCATTCCACCTGATTCGTCTAAACAAACAAAAACTTTCATTGCTGCTCCTTTCTACTCTCTTCATTTGTTTTATATCATCATATCATTATAGCGGACTTCTTGCTAGATAAAATTAAAAACAAATAGTATCCTATAATGAGTAATTTCAAAAAGTAAAAATCTCTGTCATAAATTCTTCCACCTTTATACTCACTATTTCTGTACAGTAGCTTTCTTTTTTTCCAAAAGTCCTGATTTTCACTTCAATCTCAAATGGAATGCAATTAAAATAAACCAACAGTGTATTCTCTGGAAATAAGATAATTTTATCAACGATTTCTTTATAAAATAATTCAGGAATTTCTTGCAAATTGCCATCTATGATTTCATCCAGTACCTGTAAATATGTCTCCATTTCATCCTTTTGCTTTTTCTCTATTCGTTCTGCTTCGTTATATGAATACAATTTTTTCTCCAAATCTTCTATCTGCAAATCGTACCACTCATTCTGCTCCTTTGCCTCTTCTTTTTTAATCATTCCGCTTAACAAAAGATCCAGGACTTTTCTCTTTTTCTCTTTTACAAAATTTATCTCTCGTTCAATCTCTGTTCTCTCGTTTTTATACTCCAAAATCTTTGAAAGTCCTTTTATTTCATTTAAAATTTCCTGTTTCAGCTGTTTCCGATTCATTTGCACATGTTGCATACAATGTCTGATAACCGCAAGCAATGCATGCTCATTATAGCTCTGATTGCTGCATCCTATCATTTCGCCAGCTGCATTTTGCTTTAAAATACCATGATTTGCAGATGCATAGCACCGCCATGCTTTATATGTAGTTCCATCTCTCCGCTTTTTTGTCCTGCTGACATATTTACATCCGCAAATTCCACATTCCAATTTTCCACTGCACCAATAACGGCTGCTGTGCTTTGATTTTTGTTCTTCTGCCACTCCCCGTCTTTTCAATTCTCTCTGTGTCCTATCCCACAATTCCCTGTCAATAATCGGCACATGGTGATTTTTTATATAGATCAGCTCTTCCTCACCCCTATTATACTTTTTCTGATGTGTCAAAAAATCCGGTGTAATTGTCTTTTTCTGACATAAATCACCAGCATATTTTTCATTCTTAAGCACGCGAAGAATCACTGTATGATTCCATAAAGCAATTCGTTTCGGGCGCATTCCTTCTTCTATCAGTTCTCTTGCGATTATATGAGTTCCTTTTCCCTCGTTGGTATATTTATGAAAAATCGTTCTTACGGTCGGTGCCTCCAATTCATTTATTTTAAGCACCCCATCTTTTACCGTATAACCTAACAAATCACGTCCAAATACCACACCTCTTTCCATCTGGCGTTTTTGTCCCCATTTCACACGCTCCGAAGTCTTACGGCTTTCTTCCTGTGCCAGACTCGCCATAATCGTCAGCCGCAGCTCCCCGTCCGGCTCTCTGGTATCAATATTATCGATCGTAAAAATAACACCTACATCATAATCCTTTAATTTTCTTGTATATAACAGTGTATCCACCGTATTTCTGGCAAATCGGCTGACCTCCTTTGTTACAATCAAATCAAGCTTTCCACGAATTGCATCCTCAATCATACGGTTAAAACCGGCGCGTTTCAATGTCTGCGTTCCGCTGATTCCCTCATCATAATAAACTTCTGTCAAAATCCAGTCATCCCGATTATCAATATACTCCTTAAAATATCTGCGCTGACTCTCAAGCGAATTTGCCTGCTCATCCTTTTCTGTGGAAACACGGCAATATGCTGCCACTCTCACATTGCTAATCATAAACCTCCTTCAGCTCTAAAAAATTTCTCTCAAAACACAATGCTCTGCAAGCTCAAAAATACCGCCTAAAAAACTCCAAGGCGGTAAATCATACTTATTCTATTTGTCCCAATAAATAGTTTAGCTGAGTATCTGTAATAAGCTTTCTTCTATTCAGTTCTTTATATATACCGCGTTTGCAGACGCTGTGGAAGCTCTGCACGCATTCCTTCTGCAATGCATGCGCATTCATTTGTAACGATTCTTTACTTTCGTTGATAATAAAATAGGTATCTTCTTTTTTCAATGATGATTTATAATTTACTTTACTTGTTTTAATATATTATGAACCAACAAACTTTATACAAAATAATTTTATTTTCTACTGTAGCTTAATGATCCGAAACACCTGTTCCACCATTGCCTCCATATTCCCTCGCGCTGTCTCCATGCAAACGCAAGAACCGGTTTGTTATATTTCTTTGCAATTTGTGCCACACCGATAGGTGCTTTTCCAAACACTGTCTGCCCGTCTAATCTGCCTTCGCCAGTCACAACAAAATCTGCATCTTTTATGTAATCTTCCAATTTTGTCTCTTCTAATATGCTTATAAAGATCTTTCCCACAGATGCACAATCATGTATATCATATAGGTACAGAAGAACTTGCGCATCTCGAGATGGTGGCCGCCATCGTCCGCCAGCTCACAAAAGGTCTTTCTGCCGAAGAATTAGAAGCCGCTGGATTTGACAAATACTATGTAGACCACACTGGCGCTATCTGGCCACAGGCTGCCGGCGGTGTTCCATTTAATGCAAACCAGTTCCAGTCCAAAGGCGATGTATTAACGGACCTTTTTGAAGATTTAGCAGCAGAACAAAAAGCCAGAACCACCTATGACAACATTCTTCGGCTCGTAAAAGATCCGGAAGTCTGTGACCCAATTAAATTCCTAAGACAGCGGGAAATTGTACACTTCCAAAGATTTGGAGAAGCAATGCGTATTGCACAGGAAGAACTTGACAGCTGTAATTTCTACGCTTTCAACCCTGCATTCGATAAATAAACAATTCCAGTCATTAACAACTGCTTCTTTTCGTCTTTATGTATAGAAAAAAAGACCAGACTGCACACACTTTATGCGCAGTCTGGTCTTTTTTATTACTGTTCACTCCGTTTTCAGTAACAATTATTCTGCAATTGTTATACTACTAAAATAGTTTCCGCCATCCTGAATCTCAAATTCTGCAGACACTTCCATATCTCCCATGTTTCCAACATCACCGCGGCCATTTTGTGGACGCTGGCTGCCCTGTGGACGTTCCGTTCCTTCTGGCATTTCCATTCCCTCCGGACGTTCCATTCCTTCCGGAATCTCCATTCCCTCCGGACGTTCCATTCCTTCCGGAATCTCCATTCCCTCCGGACGTTCCATTCCTTCCGGCATTTCTGTTCCTTCCGGAATCTCCATTCCTTCCGGTATTTCTGCTCCTTCCGGAATCTCCATTCCTTCCGGTCTCTGACCGCCCATCATGCCGCTTGCCATCCGGTTACCTGCACTGCCGGCTAACTGTGTTTCACCCTGCCATAAAGTGTAGGTTCCCGCCGGCATATCGGATGAGAAAATCAGATACATAAAATCATTTTCCGGTGTACATTTTAAAACTTCCTCACCGGCTTCATTTTTCAAAATGTATGTCTCACCGCCCTTTTGGCTGGACGCAAACTGAAATACTACATAATTTTGTGCACTTTCTGAAATACGATCTAACATATTTCCAGTTGCCATTACTACACCACCATTGATGTGAATTCCCATATCCGAATCAATTCCGGCATCTCCACTGAAGCTGCATGCTTCTGTCACAATGGTACCGCCATTGATAACCAGCCATCCATTAGAATCAATTCCATCGCCTTCTCCAGTTTCACCTGTTACTTTTATCGTCAAAGTACCGCCGTTTACTGTTGTAACGGACACTCCATCTTCATTCGTATTAATTCCATCGTTACCGGATTCAATACTGATTTGACCGCCATTAATTGTCAGATGAAGTTCCGAATCAAGCCCTTCGTTTTCTGCCTGAA
>CAYYZV010000123.1:0-7071 GCA_964476275.1 uncultured Roseburia sp. | reverse complement strand
AGGGATTTGAAACGGTACAGCCGGCATATCAGTTTATTAAAGGCATTTTAAATAATGTAGACGATATCAAGATTGACAGTGATCACTTAATGATCATCAGCCCTGACGAAGGCGGTACAAACCGCGCAGTATATCTTGCATCTGTTTTAGGTGTTAATATGGGTATGTTCTATAAACGCCGTGATTACAGCGTAATCGTAGACGGACGCAACCCAATTGTTGCACATGAATACCTCGGAATGGACGTAGAAGGTAAGGACGTTATCATTGTAGATGATATGATTTCTTCCGGCGAAAGTATGATCGACGTAGCAACTGAATTAAAGAAAAGAAAAGCAAACCGTATTTTCGTTGTTGCAACTTTCGGTTTATTCACAAACGGTCTGGAAAAATTTGATAAGGCTGTTGAAGACGGCACAATCTATCGTGTTGTTACTACAAACCTTACTTACCAGACACCAGAGCTTCTTTCAAGAGATTACTATATCAGCTGCGATATGAGCAAATACATCGCTCACATCATTGATACTTTAAATCATGACTGTTCAATCAGCCACTTATTGAATCCTTACGAAAGAATTAGAAAATTCGTTGCAAACTACAAAGAAAAACACAACGCTTAAAAATGTGCGCCTGATAAGGCGCACATATAAAAACAGGCATCCCAGAAATGGGATGCCTTATTTTTACATTCATTCTATATAAAATATTCAAGTGATTTATGTAAGCTATTAGAATAAATTAACTTTACCAGTAATATCCTGGTTAATTACATAATATGCTGCATTATCTTCTGGTTTTACATATACCTGGAAGTCTTTGATTGCAGATAATTTATTTCCTTCTGCTTCAAATGCTTTCTTAATGTTTTCTACAATAAGATCTGTAGAAACGCTCTGTCCGTTAAATTCAAGCATAACGTTTGCGTTTACAGCCTTCTTTGCCGCTGTTTTCTTTGCTGGTGCTTTCTTAGCCGGTTCAGCTTTTACAGCCTCTTCTACTACAGCCTCTTCTACTACAGTCTCTTCTACTACAGTTTCTACTACAGCTTCTGTTACTGGTGCTTCTACTTTTTTAGTTTCTGCTTTTGCAGCAGTTGTCTTTCTTGGTCTAGCCATTTTTTGTTTTCCTCCCTTTCCAAATGAACTACTTACAAACTAAAAATTTTTCCATTGCTACTATTGCGTCTTCTTCATCGCTTCCAGTAGCCTCAATATTCACTGTCATTCCCTCAGATGGATTGAACGCCATAATTCCCATGATGCTTTTGGCATTAATTCGGCGATTATTACTTTCTAAAATAATCTCACTTTCAAAACGACAAGCTACCTGAACGAGCTCTGCGACTGGGTTGCTATGTCCCTCAGCAACATTAGATACTACTACTTCTTTCGTACTCATGCCATTCACTTCCTCTTTCAAAATTTTACCTGTAAAATATACATGATAAAAACGTAATTTGCAAGATGTTTCCTGAAAATCTGTTAAACTTTAACTAAGGAATCATTTTATCATGTATTTTTTTGTTCATTTTTTAGTACATTTTTAAGCAAAAACTCGAATATATTTTTTCTCACTTTAAATAAGTAAAGAAAATGGAGCCAGCTTTTGAAAATAGCTCTTCTGCTTCTTCTATACTTTTTCGGGAAACTGCATTTTTTACAGGGTCATAAATTGTCACACTGAGCGCATCGTATCCTGTTAATAATACGGCATCCTTTGTATTTGCCATAGCAAATACCGGTGCTCCATTACTAATATAAAATAAAACATCGTCTATTTCACAGCCGGTTAAATCTAATACTCGAACATCTCTTAATGTATTGCTTAATACTTCCTTTGGTGTGTCACCCTGTTCAAACAATGCACTTACACTGATATTCGTACCTTCCCACTGCAGCATCGCATTAATACACTGCGCAATACTATCCGCATTTCTATCCTCATCGCCAACTGTCATTCCCTTAAAAGCGCTCTGAATCGTCTTTCTGGCACGTTTCCAGATATACTGCTGTTCTTTATCAATTACCACGCCCATGGCCTCATTTGCTACATGAATCGCGTCAGAAACCTTGTCTGTAGCCAGCAATACCTCTCCATTTGCATATACATAATATTCGCTCAATAATTCGGACTGCTCAAACGCAACCTCTCTTGGTTCCTCCTGAAGTATCAGCTTCGGAGTCAGTAATTTCGGCTGTTCTTCACTCATCGCTTTTTTCAGTGCCAGCCGTACCACTGCCTGCTTTTCTTCATCCTGCTTCTTTTCTACAGATGCCGTTTTATTCGTATCTCCTTCACGGTTCATAATCATATCCATATCCGCACTTACATAACCGCTTCCATTGTACTGCATGCGCTGCAGATATATCGTGTAATCGTCAAACTCCACATCCCAGATATAATAGCCTTCTTTTTCGTAATTCTTTAAAATTTTTACATCTCCTGCAACCAGACCGGCAATATTCAGCTTATACATTGGATAAATTGCTTTTCCTGCCGCATCAATTTCTACGTCAGAAACTTTTACCACTCCATACACTAAATCCTCTCCCAAGAATCCCAATGGCAGCAGATATTCTCCTGCGGCTGCATCTATTATTTCTACCCGCTCTGTTGTCAAATCCACGATAGATATTCTTTCGCTTCCCGCTTCACTTCCCGGCTCTATCCATGCAAATAAACGGTTTGATTCCGATATTGCATATTCGCCCTCATCCAAATCAGATATTACTTCTTCTGTTTCCATTGTATTCAAGTCAATACTGTAAACAGACCCGCCCAGCATAATAAAGAAGACACTTCCTTCATTCACATACATAAGCTGCCCTAAATCTGCCTTAATTACTTCATAAGACTGTTTCGAAGCAATAAACAATGCCTCATCATTGGTATTTGCCAGACTGTCATACCGGTAAATAGCAGTTCCTACTTTTCCCTCATGAATCCCTCTGTTCATGTAACCATAGACAATGTATGTGATACTGCCTGCTTCATCTACATTTACAATCTTAATATCATGCTCACCATAATTCTCACGTTCATCTATTCCTTCATATCCACGGAAGCTGAATACCTTCGCTAACGTATTTTCACTCTGGTTATAACTCCAAAGCTCACCCTCCTGTACAAATGCTACAATATTTCCTGTATCACTTGACTTATATTCCACATCCCCGTTTCTTATACCAAGCTGAATATATTTTCCTTCTAAATCTGCTGTTTCTCCCCTGAAAATTTCATTCACCTGACGCTCAAAATTAAGCATATACATACGCGAAGCTGTATAACGGACACGGTAATTCTCTTCTACATTATAATATTCACTCACCCCGCCTTCATCTACTCTTGTCAAAACGTAATTCATAGAAATCACGCTATAGGTAGATGTAATTTCTTTTATAGATGGTGTAGCTTTCGTAAACCGTTCACCACCCAAATTTGCCCAGCCAACCTGTTTTAAACTTGAATTTAAATTCGTATACTGTAAGGTTGTATTGTCTCCTGTAGCCTGTTCTAAATACATTTTAATATTTTCTATATTTTCTTTTGAAAAAGTCGTATCATGAAATTCCTGTACAAATGAAAGACACTCCGTCACATAACAGTCTACCGGTTCCATAATCCGCGTATAAAACCGTACTTCATTTTCACCATATCCAAGGCAGATAACTAAAAGATATTCCGTTCCCTTTTCCAACAAATTCTGAATCGGAAGCAAAACCTCGATATGCTCTCCGCTTTCTTCAAAAGATTCTATCGCTGCATTTGCTACCAGACGTTTCCCATCCAGACTTCTGATTTCATAAGAAATCGTCTCTATGTCATTTCCGTAAGTACTTATCTTTACCGGCAGCATACGGTCTTCTGAAATAGGCGTAATCGTGTCTCTCATAAAGGCACCGTCCATTTCCTCTGTATAGCCGTGTAGCTCATTTACTTCTATATTATCCGTATATAAGCTTATAACCGGAAGTGAAGCCTCTGCCATCTCCGTTGTTAAATCTTCATTTACCTGATTTGTTACAATGCCAAAAAATGCAGCTGCCCCAAAAAATATCACCGATAATACGATTGCCTTAATAACTCCTTTTCGCATCGTTTTCCTCCTGGTTTTCATTTTCCCTTGAACTAAAAAATAGAAAGTGAAAAAACATAAAAAATGCTGTTAAAAGCATTTTTTATGTTTTTACATTTTAATACTTTATTTTATTTTATTCGCATTTGCTCATTTATACAAGCATTTCTTTACCACCAGCGGTTACAGCGTCTGTGTCTGCACCTTCTGCGGTACATTTCATGATTCAATAACACACCTATTAGGTTCCTTAAATCATTCCGGTGCCCCATTGGCGGACCAAATGCCTGCGAGCCGCCTTCTCTTCGCTGCGCGCTTTCTATGCCCCCTTCCGGCTCTCTGGCGCGTTCCATAATACGATCTATGATTTGCTCTAACATAAAGCGATCCGGATATTCATCGAACATGAGGCTTCCTTCGTATTCCATCTTATCACATTCATCCTCTACCATTTCCAAAAGGCTTTTTACCTCTCTTGGATAGAGTTCCTTCATTCGTTCCATATCCTTTTCATATTCCATCTCTGTTAAATAGAGATTCTGCATCGGATAAGTCATATAAAAAGGCATTCTATTTACATCCATTTGCTGCATATACGAGTATGGCTGATATCGATAATCCACGTAATGCTCCTAATTTCTAACATCACTATACTTTATGCCGTATCTTAAAAACAGTGCCAGTCCACGATTTCTATCTTTGCATAAGGCTTTTCATATCCCTCGTGCTGCATCTTAGTTGTGACATTTCCTGCTGCATCGCTTGTAAACTCATACGCATTATATTCACCTTCCCGATATGCAAAGTCACTGCCATTATCCTGATAATGCACATAACTGCCTGCACCTGGGAACACCAATAATTTCAATGTATCATATGGACGTTCTCCGGTATACTGCATTACCTCATAGGTCGGGATAATACTTCCAGCCTTTACAAAAATCGGACAGGTATCAAGCGGTGCGTCTACTAAATAATACTGACCGCCCTTGTATTCCTTCTTATCTTCCCAGCCGTACCAGATTCCCTCTGGCAGATAAACCATTCTTCTTGTGCTTCCCTGTGTTACCACCGGTGCTGCTAAAATATGTTCTCCTACTAAGAACTCGTCATTCAAATTCCAAGTCTCTTTATCATGTTCATAATGCAATACTAACGGGCGCATAATCGGAAGCCCGTTCTTCTCACCTTCAAAGAATAAATCATATAAATATGGAAGCAGCTGATAACGCAGGCAGATAAATTTGCGGTTAATATCTACAACCTCTTTTCCAAACTGCCACGGCTCCTGATAAATACTTCCATTTGAAGAATGATTGCGGAACAATGGAGAAAATGCCCCAACCTGCACCCAGCGTGCAAGCAGCTCCGGTGTACAGTCTGTACCAAAGCCGCCGACATCTGTTCCTGCGAAAGATAATCCACTCAAGCCCATATTGCAAAGCTGAGGAATTGCCATCTGTAAATGTGCCCATAAACTCTGGTTATCACCTGTCCAGACGGTCGTATATTTCTGAGAACCTGCATAACATGCTCTTGTAATTACAAATGGCCGCTTTCCATCCACTGCCTTTAAGCCTTCATAAGTAGCTTTTGCCATATTATGACCATATACATTATGCATTCTGGCATGATTGGTCTGTTCATCCTCATCTGTAAATACGACATCCAACGGCAGCTCACCTCGGAAGCTTGCCGGTTCATTCATATCGTTCCAGACACCGCAGAATCCCAAATCGCGCAAATATTTGTGCTTATCTGCCCACCAGTCTCTCACCTTCGGATTTCCGAAATCAGGAAAAACGGAATCACCCGGCCATACTGCATTCACATACACTTCGCCCTCCGGTGTTTTGGCAAAATAGTCATTTTCGATTCCTTCTTGATACATATAATAATTTTCATCTAATTTTACACCCGGATCGATAATACAAATAGGCTTATAGCCGTCTTCGCTGATTTCTTTCACTACGCCGCCCGGTTCACCATAATCTTTTTCATTCCAGGTAAAGACACGGTATCCGTCCATATAATCAATATCAAAGTGAATCGCTTCACATGGCATTTCAAGCTCACGGTATTTCTTTGCTACTTCACGGATACTTTTCGCAGAATCATATCCCCATCTGGACTGGTGATAACCAAGTGTCCAAAGCTGCGGCAATGGAGTCGTACCGGTCAGATAAGTATAACCGGATACCACATCTGTCATACAGTTGCCGCCAATAAAATAATAATCTAAATTGCCTGCATCTGCTCCAAAGCAAAAATATTCCATGCTTTCTTTTCCAAAGTCAAAATATGCCTTATACGTATTGTCAAAAAAGATTCCGTATACACCTGTCTCTTTCAAGGTTAAAAAGAATGGAATTGACTTATAAAGAGATTTAAAGCCATCTGTATGTGCCTGTGGGTTATCTGTATTCCAGTTCACATAATCATAGTTTCTCTTATTCAAATAGCCTGTTTTATCGCCTAAGCCATAAAATTTCTCGTCTTCGCCAAGTACTTTTACAGACTGTACCGGATAATCTGCATCGTTTTTCTCAGCAACCTCGTGTCCTTCTTCTTTCAATATAAACAATGCCTGCTCGGAAAGAAGTGGACGCACCGTTCTTTTACCGCGGTAATCCGCACAAAGAAGTGTACCGTCTGCCTTATAAATATCCACGTAAAATTCGTCGTACACCTTAACTATTAACGCTGCTGTCGTAATTACAACAGCTTCTGCGTCTTTTTCAACCGAAAATTCCACCGTTTCAGCCGGACGCTTTTCAATTGCTTTCGAACGATGTCCTTCACTTTCATATGGTACAAATACATTCACAATATCCGCGCGAAGCACTTCGATATAGGCATCTCTTTCTTCAAAGGAAAAACAAACCTTATTTCCTTCCTTTTGATAATTTTTTAACATTCCTAACATTTCATAATGTCCTTTATCTTCCAATATTTTGTAATTCCTGTACTAAATCCAAATCGGACTGATGCAC
>CAYYZV010000122.1:0-7123 GCA_964476275.1 uncultured Roseburia sp. | reverse complement strand
CCCAATTCAGTTTTTGCTTATTCTTTTTCTTGCTTGAAGAAAATCCTTCAAATTTTGCAAACCTTTGAAAAAGTTTTTATATGCATTACAGGCATCTTTAATGGCTTGTTTGGTTACATTGTTAGAAACACTTTGCAGCCATGCATTGTCTACAGTTGTTCATCAGAATAATATCTATAGCCACTAGCCGTAGTATGATGCGGATGAAGTTTTCCATTATTATCCCAATTCCGTAATGTTTGTGCAGATACACCTATAATTTTTGAAAATTCGCGTATATATAGGCGGTGATTAAAAATTACCGCCTGCGCCACACGCGGTCACGAAGTGACAAGTTCCTTCATACCACAAATGGTATTTTTATGCTATCTATTATAGCTTATCACAACTATTTTGCAAATATGTAATCAATCATAGCTCCCATGGTCTTCTTTTATCACAGCTTCAAATGACATTTTTTAATATTTTATAAATTGCTGTTCCGTCAACACGCCCGAAATTATGTAACGAACCTGTATATAATAATTTACATGAACTCCCTTTGCTTCTTTCTGCATAATCAAAAATCTCAGATGAAATTTCCTCAAATTCAGTTCCTTCAAATGCAGACAGAATTTTACGTCTCATAACCATACGCTCCTGCATACGAGCATGTTCTACTGCTATATTCAAAGGCTTAGACTTTTCCTGCAGCATCCTTCTCCTAATACTATCTTCAGGTGCTTTCAATGTCATTAATGCATTTTCTATATTACCGGCAACAACAACCATTATATTTTCTATCTCTGAATTAATATTAAAATAATCCGATACTGCTGCAAAACCTTTATCTTTACTAATAATTGCGATCTGCGTTTCGCCCTTTTGACTAATATATCCACATTCTGATGCAATATAAAAATCTAACGCATTTTTACCTTGTTTCACTAATTTTCGTATTTTAAATTCACAGCCACTCTTCTCAATAGCATTTATATATTCCGAACGAATTTTTTCACAGCTTTGACTATAGAAAATAATTAAAGTATCTTTCTCATTTAAATATTCAACCCCTTTAAGACCATTTGTAGAACATACATTTTCATAATCCACCAATATCGATGCCATTTTTTACTCCTTTTATTTACAAAATGTAACTGTTTAGTACCTTCACAGTTACAATGCAAAAATCCTCCCTCAGAATCTTGTATCTAAAAATAATTCTAACGGAGGATATTTATCTTGTCATTGAACTTGTAGTATAAAAATTCATACTGCAAATTCCTTATTCAATTTTATATAGTACGTATACAATCTTTGACATCGGGAATCATGCGTTTCAAAAGAAATATCCGGAACAATGAATGTCCTGTTTCCACGCACAATTTCATCTATTGGAACCATCAGTAATTCACTAAGTACATACAGATTATCTATCGATGGCATGCTAATCCCATTCAGCCAATGGTATACACTTTGCACACTTTCAAGTCCGAGATACTGCTTTACTTGTTTTACAGTAATATTATGCTTATCCATAATTCTTCGCAGGTTAATTCCAGTCTCTTTTTTATTAATTATCGGCACCATTACATCTCCCTCCTTCATTTTTATTCGTATAGAAAATCTAATTGGTTCTCCTAATGATTGATCAAATAGAAAATATTCGTCCATGTATTGCCTGTCACAATGGTTGTTTCCAGTATGGTGCTGGAAAAGAATATTATTGCCATCGGTGGTGGTATCGGTGGTATGGCTGTCAGATGCAGCTCCATGCGGTCTCCACTTTCAACCTGAAATGTTACATAGTATGTAGTAGAAGTATGATGAGCATTTGTAGTTCCATGATGGTGATGGGATACGTTTGTTCTCTTTGAAATAACTGTTACAGGAACTGTCAGTCTCGGAGAATTGTTATTCTTATTCCATTGAGTAATTCCCTTCATTGCTGTAACAATGAATGTACCTATCACCAGCACAAATACGATTGTAAACATAAATTCAAAAACCATTTTTGTCCTGCCTGCATTTTAACGATCCCCACATCCCTGCAAGGTGCCTCTATAAAATTTACTTCTTTTCGGATTCTTCATCCTGTACAGCGAATGACTCTTTGGCAGGCTGTACAACGACTACCGGAGCACTGTTATCAGCTGCCATTTTTCCGCCCAGAGTACCCATAATAAGACTCTTGATATCGATACCCATTCCTGCGCTAATACCTTCCGTAACCTGTGTCGTGCCGTTCACAATATCTGACAACAGTTTTGCACTGTTGCCTTCGCCGTACATAGTGATTTTATCAACTTTACTGAGTGGTTCCGCAACATTTTTCGCAATTTCAGGAAGTGCAGCCATAATCATTTCAATGACAGCCGCTTCTCCATATTTCTTCATGGCCTCAGCCTTCTTATCAATACCTTCCGCTTCTGCCAGAGCTTTCAAACGAATCGCCTCCGCTTCTGCCTCACCAACAGCACGGATACCTTCTGCTTCATGCTGACGCTCAATCATTTTTGCCTCTGCTTCCTTTGTACGGCGGAACAGCTCAGCCTCAGCAGCCTGCTGGGCAGCATAGCGTTCTGCATCCGCCTTTGCTCGAATCTGAGCATCCAGCGTCTGCTTCGTAACCTCTACTTCCTTTGATTTCAGCTCTGCTGTGCGTTCTGCACGGGCAATATCCGCATTGGCGGAAGCAACTTCAATTGTTTTTCGCTGTTCCTGTTCCTGAATGGAGTATGCGGCATCAGCCTCCGCTTTCTTTACATCAGACTGTTGTTTCAATTCAGCCTGACGGATTGCCAGAGAAGTCTGTTTTTCTGCAATTTCCATTTCAGACTGCACCTTTGCATCGTTCGCTTCCTTTGCCGCCTGTGCCTGTGCAATTGCAATATCTCGATCCGCCTGAGCTTTTGCCACAGCAGCACCCTTTTTAATCTGAGAAATGTTGTCGATACCAAGGTCTTCAATCACATTATTCTGGTCGGAAAATGACTGAACATTGAAAGAAATCATTTCCAAACCCATCTTCTGCAGGTCAGGAATTGCATTTTCCTGCACGCGTTCCCCAAAAGCCTTACGGTCAGTGACCATTTCTTCCAAACGCATCTGCCCTACGATTTCTCGCATATTACCTTCCAAAGTATCCTGAACACGGGCTATAATCATATCCTCGCTTTCATTTAAAAAGAACTTAGATGCTAATGCCATCATTTCTTCACTCTGGCCGATACGAATCTTAACCGTGGCATCCACTTTGACATTGATATACTCAGCATTTGGGACGAAATCCGTTGTTTTTACATCGACAGAGAACATCTTCAGTGAAAGTTTATCAAGACGCTCTAAGAACGGAATTCGAATGCCGGCTTTGCCAATCAAAATACGAGGCTTACGAAAACCGGAAATCATGTAGGCTGTATCAGGCGGGGCCTTTACATAACCTATAAGAATGATAACAATAAATAAAACAACGACTGCGGCAACACTAATTAAAATTTCCATACGCTTCTCCTTTCTAGTACCTATGTTTATTTACGTATATATATTGTACTTTAAGAACATCGTGAAATAAATAACAATATTTACGTAATAGAGGGGGCTATTTCTCTCACAGGAGCGAATAAGCATTTACTAAATTCCTGTATCAATCACCTTTTTATACAGCGCATTTTCTTCCAATGCATCCTGAAAAGGTGCTGGATCTTCTTCCAACGCAAGTCCCTTAATACTCATATAAGTATCCCATTTAATTCATTTGCTTCCGGTGCATGAAATCCCGGAAACGCTTCTTCACTTTCAATCCGAATTCCCCAAAAAACGGCATCCTCTGTTGCATAATATTCTGTCAGCTTAATGGTAATGCCATTTGCCGTTATCTGATACGGATAGACTTTTTCCTGTATTTCTTCTGTTTCATCTTCTTCTGTTGTTAAACTGACAATTACTTAAAGTTTCTCTTATGTCATCATCTGAATACTGTTTCTTCATTCTAATTGCCATTCCTTTCCCTGCAAACGTTTATCTCAATTTTCTAATTCTTTTCGCAATAGAAGCTTCCAGTAAATTATCCAGGATGCAAATGTTTGGAAATTTTATCAACTAGTTATTGCAAAGTAGGAAAAAATCAATTTGCAAATATGGTTTCAAAAACAAAATACCAAAATGAATAAACTGACAAATTATATTATGTGTGATATGATTAAGCAATAACAACAAATTTCACGAGGTAATTTCAATGGAACAGTAACTACCATTTACAACCATCCTTCATTAGAACAACGTCATTTGTTCAAATTTTTCCGGAAATTCACGTAAATATTCAAAACATTTGTTCACATCTGTTACAATCCCATTTCTATCACATATAGTCTTAAAAACAGACATTAATTCATTATTTCTCTCACTCGTAATCTCATATGCATAACCATATTTATAATGGTATTTTTCTTTCAATCCCGGAAAATGCCTGTCTAATGCTGCATAAAAATATTCCCTGTCACCCTCACGTAAAGTAACTCCCATACCAAAATTAATGATTCCGTATACCTTGGTATTTATACAATAATCAAGTATACCCTCTATATTTTCTTTCGTATCGTTAATAAATGGCAGAATTGGTGTCAGCCATACCACTGTTCGAATCCCATTTTCATGAAGTAAATGTAATACCTCTGCTCTTTGTTTGGTAGTGCATACATTTGGTTCTAAAATTTTACATAAATTTTCATCATATGTAGTCAATGTCATCTGTACTACACATTTTGCTTTATCATTTATACTCTTCAGCAAATCCAAATCTCTCAATATTCTGTCTGATTTTGTCTGAATAGCAAGCCCATATTCATAATAATCTATAATTTCAAGGCATCTTCTTGTCAGTTTTAATTCTTCCTCACAATGCATATATGGATCGCACATTGCACCTGTTCCAATCATGCACTTTTTCCGCTTGGAACGAAGTACTTTTTCCAATAATTCCGGTGCATTTCTTTTTACCTCTATATCTTCAAAAGCATGTTTCATTCCATAACACGTACTCCTGCTGTCGCAATAAATACAGCCATGTGTGCACCCTCTATATACATTCATACCATTATTGGCAGACAAGATTCCCTTTGTATCAACAAAATGCATCTTAGTTTCTCCTGTTAGATTTAAATACAAAATACATATCTCTAATCTAATTATAGCAAAATATCTACGATGAAAATACATATAAATTTTCGTAACTGTTCAGTTCCTTCCAGTTACGATGCAACTATTATAAGCCCACCTATTACGGTGGGCTTATCTATTTTAATATATCTTCCAATCTTTTTGATATAAAATTTCCGTTTCTCCAATTTCATTGTAACGGTATTGCATTAATTTAGCAGCTGTAGGCTTTCCATCTTGCAATATTATCTCCAGTTCACCTCTTTCTGATTCTCCTTCCGGCACACCAAAACACGTTTCATATGAGCTCTCCGAAAGCAAAAACTGCCAGCTACCCTTTTTATCATAAACCCCATCAAAATTTTCTGCATTTTCCAACAGAAACCTAAAATCTTTTAAGTGTTCCCCATCTGAAATACTGTCTAAAATTTCAGCCGTCAGATGCCTTTGTCTTACTTTTGCAGCAAACCGATTTAAAAATCCGGCAATATAATTCGTATCTCCCAGCTGTGTTCCATTATATTCTATTTGTATTGGCATAACCATGTACAGCATATAATCGCCTGTTAAAATATAACTGAAATTCCCTGCGGTAAATGTTTCTATCTCCTCTTCTCCCTGATAAAAATGAACGGATGCCATTCCTTCACCAAAATTTACACTGTAATAATACTTCCCTTCTCCGCTTTTTGCCTCTTGAAACAGCAGCCTTAACACATCCTTTTCTTCTTCGTTTAATTCATAGCATTTTCCATCCTGTTCCACTATTACACAATCTGCATTCTCCGGATATCTCAATCCTTGCGTTTCTGCAGTAGCTGATGTCTGTAAATTATTTTCCTTTTTGTCAAATAATTGAACGATACTGATTCCGGACATACCAAGCAATAATAAACCCAGCATAAAATAAGCAAAAGCCTTTTTCCTAAGAGCCTGTCCGTTACATATGTACACTAGCCGTTCTCTGTCTTCCTCCCACGCAATTTCAATGTTTTCTCCGATTTTCCAATCACTTTTAAAACCTCCATAGCGAACGGTTGCCAAATGTACCTGTTCCTCTTTTGGCTGGTAAGAAATTACCGGATACCAGCAGTCCGGTCTTAACATATCCCAAAGACCTTCTCCAAACATGCCAAATATCAGATATGCAATTATATTCTGAAATGTGCTTCTTTCCTGCTCTCCGATATACTCTTCCACTTTCCCGTTTTCAACAACCGCTGTTATTTTTCCGATTCCGCAGCATTCCCTTTTTCTGTCCTGCCTGCTGTACAGCACATATTTGATTGCAAAGATAACGGCAATGATTCCAAATACCAAACCAACTGAAGAAAGCTGAATCAGAACCCCGGCCATTCCTGTCGTTCCATAGATAAGCCTTAAAGCTATCCCCACAATCATCGCTAAAATAAGCCATTTCTTTTTCCTTGACATTCTTTTCCTAGATGTTTCTTTTGCATAGGTACTTCTAGGTTTGACTGCATCTGCCAGTTTTGTCACATCACTATGTTCCTGAATCGTTAAATGCTTTAATGCTTCCTGTACATCAAGTCTCTGCTGGATTTCAGCCGCAATGATCGTTTCTTTTTCCTCCACGATCAAAGAAATATTAGCCGGGCACTCCAACATTTGTTTTATCTCTGCTATGCTAAATCCTGCACTGCGGAGGGCAGAAATATCTTTCAGTCTCTCTATATCCTTTTCCATAAAATAATACGCTTTTCTGTGAAGCCCTTCCTCTATCGTTGGCTCCACCAGCTTTTGCTCCATATAGATACGGATAGCTTTTTCTGTTAAACCTGTCAGCTGACAGACCTCTTTCATTTTATACATTTCCATCCCTCCCAGTTCGATTGTACCAAATTCTCTAACGTTTGACTTTATTATACCTTCTTCCCCAGGGGCGGAATCAACTATTTTTAGAAAAATTGCAATTTTACGGAAGAACCTTCACTTCCATTCCATTTTGAAGCGGACTGTCTGCATT
>CAYYZV010000121.1:0-7145 GCA_964476275.1 uncultured Roseburia sp. | reverse complement strand
AAAGAAGCAGAACGAGTGCAAACTGTGCATTCGTCCTGCTTCTTTTTAGTTATTATTTCTTATCTTCCAAAATATTTTACACAATACATTGCTTTATCAGCCTAAATATATCTCGTATAAATTTCTACCTGGTCATAAATGCACCGCCAGCTGCTGTTAGAACCTGCGGTTACGCAAATATAAGGTGTTCCTCCTGCAAAGGTGCCGTAGCTTACCGCACAGCTCTTAGATTGTACTACATATCCTGTTTTTGCCCCGATTACGAGCCCCCCTGTATCCTTATCCTCAATCCTGCGCAAAAACCAGTTTGAAATCGTAATTCCCTCCGGATGCTGTTCCGTAGATGTTGTGGTATATGTATGAGCAGACAAAAATTCTCTGCATAATTCATTCTGCATTGCTGCTTTCATAATAATTGCCATGTCGTAAACAGTACAATAATGATTTTCATCGTATAATCCTACACAATTCGTAAAATGCGCACTGTCCGCCAAGCCAAGCTCAGCAAGCTTTTCGTTCATCATATCTACAAAGGCTTCGTGAGAACCTGCAACATAGGTTGCAAGACCTACGGCTGCATCCCCGCCGGAAGCCAGTACTGTTCCGTAAAACAAGTCTCTGACAGGAATCTGCTCACCTTCTAAAAATCCTACAGAGCTGCAGTCATTTACATACGCATAATCTGTAATTTCCAATGTCATGGTAAACGTATCATCTAATTGTTCCTCTGTGATATGCTCTGCTGCCACTAATACCGTTAAAACTTTTGTCATAGATGCAGGAGAAATTCGCTCTTTTGCTCCCTTTGATGCAACAATGGTATCTGTACTTTCATTAATTAAAATCGCATTGCTGCTAATCACTTCTTCACTATAAATTCCAACCGTATTTGAAGTTTCCGTAAAGCTATAAACTACGGTTGTTTCTTCTGTTTCTGTTGGTATTTCCGAATCCTCTAATATCTCTGTCATTTCTGTAGTATCATTCTGTTCTTCCGTATTCACTGCTGCAAACGGCTGCTGTTTCTGTGAAATGTCCTGTTTTTCATCACTCTTTCCAAATGCAGATACGATAACTGCTATTAAAATCAATACTCCTGCAGCTGCCAACAGTATTTTCACTATTCGAATTCTTCTCTCCTGCTCTTCTTTCTCTCTGCGCATACGAATAATGCGTTCCGCATGGCGCAGACGCCTAAGTTCATCTTCATTATTATCATTCTCTTCAAAAAAATCTTCCATAACTATCCTTCCTTATAAATCCCTCTCATACGCTTCGTTACCATCGCGCCTAAAATGCCAATTGCCACACCGGCTGCAATCCCCGACACCATCAAAACCGGCAGATAATAAATTAAGCTGGCTGTCTTTACAACCCAAATCGCCATAATAATCTGGCCTACATTATGAAATACGCCGCCGATTACACTAACACCGGTAATGGACAGTTTCTTTGTACGCTTTGCCAAAAGCATGGCAAGAAAACTTAAAATACCGCCTGCAAGACTATAAAGCATACTGGCAAGATTTGCAAAAGTAAAACCAACCAGTACAATTCTTACCATCGACAAAAGAAATGCATCCTTTTCATTTAATGTATACAATGCCACAATAATAACCAAATTTGCAAGTCCCAGTTTTGCCCCAGGAATTCCTATATTCACTGGAATTAAATATTCAATATAAGAAAATACAAATGCCAGAGCTATCAAAAGCCCTAAATATGCAATTTTTTTCGTCTTCATTAATGACTCCTATCTATTCTCTATAAAAACGATCGCCTTAATTTGTCACCGCATCCAAATCTGATGCCTCTCCATTTTTAATCTCTACTACCAGCTTATTTGGCAAACAGGTAATACTCTGATTCTGTTTGCTGACTGCACGGTGATTTACGCAGATTCCGTCCGGACAGGAGGCTTCTGTTACATCTGCTTTTCCTTCCTTAATTACCAATACGTTATAGGAGCCATCCGGCAGTTCGATCTTTTTTTCTATATCTGTATCGAGCGGAAATCTGCCGTACTCCACTCCATCAATGCTTACCACGGCTTCTGCGTCATGCGTTCCTGCTCCTTGAAAAAAACTCATGCCTGCATACAATCCCAGTGCCATCACCAGAATACCGCCAATTAGTATGATATCATTTTTCTTCTTTTTCTGTTCCATTGAAACCTCTTCTTTTAATCCGCTAAATACTGTTCAAAATTATCTGAATACTCGATGCTTCCATCATTTAAAACCCACACTGCTTCTACATTTTCTAAACTGTTTATGAAAGCAAGTCCTTCTTCAAACGGCATATTAAAAACAGACGTAGATAAGGCATCTGCCGTACCTGAATCATTCGCCACAATAGACACCGATGCAAAATAATTCGCCGGCATCAGTGTATCACCGTCAATAATGTGACAATACTTCACCCCATCCACCATATAATAACGTTGATAGTCTCCACTGGTTACCACACAGGCATCGGCTATATCCACTTTTCTTACATACTCCTCATCACTGCTAAGGTCTGGATTCTGAATTCCGATTCTCCAATCATTGCCGTCTAATTTACTTCCTACCGCACAGACATTCCCGCCAACGCTGAGAAGAGCACTTTCCATGCCAATTTCCCTTGCATACTCAGCTGTTCTCTGTACCGCGTAACCTTTTCCGATACTTCCTACATCAATTGACATATTCGCATCCGGTAAATATACGGTTTTCGCCTCTTCATCAATCATAATCTGATTGATATCACAATAAGCAGACGCTGCCTGCAAATCCTCGATTGGTGGAAGACTGGCATTCTGCGGATCATTAATTCCAGCATCCCGATAATCGTGCCATATTTCTAACACACTTCCCATCGCAATATTCATCTGCCCCTTTGTCTGCTGATACATTTCTTTACTGAAAAGCAATAAATCAATAATATCCTGACTTACCTCTACCGGTTCTATCCCTGCATGATCGTTAATTGTTTTAATATTATTTATTCCTTCATATTCATTATAAATATCATACAGCCTATGATAATACTCCAGCTTTTCTTTTATAAGAGTCACCTGCTCTGTAAATTCCTCTTCGCTGGTACTATATCCTATGATATCTGTTTTTGTATCAAACACATCCAAAAAGGTTGCCTGATAACGCGCTAATTCACTCTCCTGCTGTTTCTGCCCAAATACAACTGCCAGTATCAGTACCAGAAAAAATAAAACTCCAAACACTCCAATTTTTTTGTTCTTGTCCATAAAATTCCTCAATTATTCTCCGTTGATTTTTGTTTAAAATTCTCCATTTTGACACTTTACTAATATAGCATAATTTTTTTTACTTGTTAACTATTTTGTAGCCCTAATGACTGTGAATAATTAACTTTTTTATTATTCGTCTATACAAAAAAGGCTTTTTTTGGTACTATAGTATTACATCTTTATTGTATCAATACCCACACTCTATTGATACGGTAATAGAAAAGGAGGAGATATCATATGGCACTGACAATTAAACTGGCACCAGATACCTTACAGGCTTTACATGAAGTAAATCCTATGCTGGTGTCCTACAACGTTGAATTTGCAGAAGTTACTGGGGGTACCTTTTGGAAAGCTTACACACCAGAACAGATTGCCGGTACAGAACCATTTATCGTTGAAGCAACCGGTGAAGGCATTACTGCAATGTACAAAGATTTAATGCAGGTTTACCCACCAATCGATTTATACAACGAAAAAGTTCGTAAATTAGCAAAAGATTTAGGTCCGGCATGGTGCCGTGTTTCTGGTACATGGGCTACTAAAACTTATTATGACTTTGATGGAACAACCAACGGTGTAGTTCCTGAAGGCTACTTAAACGTTCTTACAAAAGAACAGTGGATTGGTGTTCTTGAATTTGTAAAAGCAGTTGGTGCAAAATTATTGGTTTCTGTTTCTAACTGTCCTGGTCTTCATACAGCAGAAGAACCATGGCATCCGGCAGAAGCAGAAAAATTATTTAGCTTCAGTAAAGAATATGGTGTTCCAATCGACGCAGCAGAATTTACAAATGAGCCAAATATGATGGAAGAAACTGGTTTCCCTAAAGGATATACTGCAGCTCACTATCGTCGCGACCACGACTTATTCTTCGATTGGTTAGACGCAAACTATCCGGAGGTTATCAAAGTTGGTCCAAGTACAACTGGCGGCGACAATGTTGTTTTTGGAAAACCTGAACAGCAGGCAGGCGGTATTGAACAGCTTGTTGGCGATACAGTTGGATGTGACGACCTTATCGGCGGCACAAAGACAAAATTAGACGTATTCAGTTATCATTATTACAATGGTATTTCTGACCGTCTTGCATCTGTTATGCCAAACGGCCACTGGCAGCCAGAAGAAGCTACATCTGAACCATACTTAGATACAGCAATGAACTTCTGCCGTACTTACATCCCATTCCGTGATAAATATGTTCCTGGTGCTGAAATGTGGGTAACTGAATCCGGTGATGCAGGCGGCGGCGGTGATACATGGGCTTCTACTTACCTTGATGTTATCCGTACATTGAACGAGCTTGGCGGATTCGCTGCTTTAACAAATGGTGTTATCTTCCACAATACCTTAGCTTCTTCTGATTACGGTTATCTTGCTCGTCAGGTATTTGACCCAAGACCAAACTACTTTGCAGTATTATTATGGAATCGCTTAATGGGTACTACTGCTTATGATGCAGCAATACCTGTTCAGGAAGGTGCTCATGTTTACGTTCACTCTCGTAAAGACGGCAAAGAAGGTAAAGTTTACTTAATTATCAACAACTCAAGAACAGAAACTACTACTGTTGAGTTACCAAAAGATGCGCAGCGTTATACCTTAGAAGGACAGGACGGCAATATTCGTGCAACAGTTATGACATTAAATGGCAATCCGCTTGTTTTAGGTGAAAACTACGCATTACCGGAGATGAATCCTGTAACACAGCCAGCTGGTACACTTGAATTAGCACCATGCACATGTACTTTCTTAGTTATTTAATTTAATTTAAAAGCTTACTAAACATAAAACCCTTTTCTTTCAAATTTGGACATAGTTCATAGGAAGAAAAGGGTTTTTTATGTTTGTATATTGCAGATATTTTTGTACAATATTTCAAATTTGTCCAATTTTTAGCAATAATTCAGATAATTTCTACCAATTTATTATTTTTCATTGTATAATAATTTTAATGTAAAGAGTAACTGTTCAATCTCTTCACAGCTATACAAATTTATTAAGGAGCCCAAAATATGATGCAAACGAGAAAAGAGAAAATGATAGATTTATCAAATCAGCTAACGGTCGAACAGAGCAGGAATAAAGTTCTTGTTTTTGGATTATTGTTGATGAACCTACTGCTTGCAGGAGCTTATTTACTAGAAGTATTCAAGGGAGAACGTTCTTTGCCGCAATACATAATTGTGTTGGCACTTACGATTGTACCTACAATTATTATGCTGACAATGTACTTTAAACAGAAAGAATCGAAGGCACTTCGTTATATAGGCATGTGGTCTTTTATGATATTTTATGCATATATAATGATGACCACTGATAAGTTAATGACATTCTGTTACATTATATTAGTAGTAATTTTACTTACTGTCTACGAAGATGCTCGCATTACGTTGACCTGTAATATCAGCGCCATGCTGATTACATGCGCTGCAATTTCAAAAATTTTCATGACAGGTCAGCAGGAAGTTACAAATTCTACAGAGATAGAAATTTGTATCGCATGTATGGGTTTTCTTACTTTATACTCAACTTTCGTGACCACATTAAATGGCAGTATTAAAAAGGCTCAATTGAACAAAATTGATGGTGAAAAAGAACAGACCGAGCGGCTTCTGAATGTCGTATTGGGAGTTGCTGATTCTATGGAACAGAGCATTGTGGTATTGACAGATGAAACAAATAAATTGGATGAATCCGTTAGTACTACAAAAGAATCTATGGAAAATCTTGCAGAAGGTGCAAGTAATACTGCACTGGCAATTCAGACACAGCAGGAAAAAACGGCAGAAATTAATGAACATATTTATACACTGGAAGGTGTTACTGAAAGTATTGTATCTAATGTAAAAACTTCGGAAAAAATCGTGGAAGGAAATCAAACCTCCATGAAACAATTATTAAATCAAGTAGAAAAATCTGAAGAAGCAAGCAATTTGGTTGCCGTGCAGATGAAAGAATTAAAAACTTATACAGACAAGATGCAGGATATTATGACTTTAATTAACAATGTGGCTTCTCAGACAAGACTTTTAGCTTTAAATGCCAGCATAGAAGCTGCAAGAGCAGGCGAAGCAGGACGCGGTTTTGCAGTTGTTGCAGGAGAAATTTCCAATTTAGCTTCTCAAACAAGTAATGCAACCGGCGATATTGATGTGTTGATTGGTGCGATTATCCGTTCTTTAGATGAGGTATTTAATGCAGTAAACAATCTTCTGGAGAGCAACTCTTTACAGAGCGATTATATAAATGAAACTGCAAAAGGTTTACAGGAACTGAATAATCTGGTAGAAAATATTTTCCAGGAATCTTCCAGATTAGATAATATGGTATCAACTGTTTCCAATGCAAATACAGTAATCGTAGATACGATTCAAAATGTATCTGCCAGCACAGAGGAAATCACTGCAAAAGCCTTAGAGACATTAGAAGGCAGCAGTCATGATATGATGAGTGTAGCAAACGTCTTACATACCGTTGAAGAATTAAAGTTGTATGCGAATGAGTTAAACAAAAATAGATAGCTTGTACACCAAACAAACCCGGCTTGCATATGCGCCGGGTTTGTTTTATTAGGATTCCATATGCAAATATTTTTCTTTTGTCGCAAGACCACCTCTTATGTGACGCTCTGATTTGTTCACATCCAGCACTTTTCTCACTTCCGCTGCCAGCCCCGGGCTTACTTGACAAAGGCGCTCCGTTACGTCTTTGTGTACGGTCGATTTACTAATCCCAAAATGCTTCGCGGCCTGTCTGACCGTTGTGTTGTTGTCGATTATGTACCGTGCAATTTCCATTGCACGCTCCTCTATATATCCTTTCAAAAAAATCCCCTGCCAATGCTTGTTTTTACATTGTATGCAGGGGATTTTTATTTATACTTATATCCTAA
>CAYYZV010000120.1:0-7152 GCA_964476275.1 uncultured Roseburia sp. | reverse complement strand
CGGGAATGTTTCCGCTGCATGCATGGCTTCCGACAGCGCATCCGGTAGCTCCGGCACCGGCCAGTGCAACATTATCCGGTATAATCGTAAAGATGGGTGTGCTTGGTATTTTCAGAGTTGTATATTACATGTTTGGTGCAGATTTCCTGCGCGGTACCTGGGTACAGACTGCATGGATGACTCTGACGCTGATTACCGTATTTATGGGCTCTATGCTGGCTTATAGAGAAAAATTAATTAAAAAGCGTATGGCTTATTCGACGGTGAGCCAGGTTTCTTATATTTTATTTGGTATGTCACTTTTACAGGCAGATGGTTTAACCGGTTCTCTTTTGCATGTAGTATTTCATGCGGCAATTAAATCCACACTTTTCCTGACAGTAGGAGCAATTATCTACAAGACAGGAAAAACTATGGTGGATGATTTGAAGGGAATCGGAAAAGAAATGCCGGTGACGATTTGGTGTTACACTTTTGCGGCAGCAGCATTGATTGGTATTCCGCCTGCAAGTGGATTTATCAGTAAATGGTATTTAGCGATGGGAGCATTAGAGTCAGGAATTCCGGTATTTTCATGGCTTGGACCGGTTGTATTGCTGGTAAGTGCACTGTTAACAGCAGGCTATTTACTGCCGATTACCGTAAATGGATTTTTGCCGGGTGCAGATTTTAACTACGCAGGATTAAAGAAAAAAGAGCCGGTAAAGATGATGGTAGTACCGATTTTTATTCTGGCGGTATTAGCAGTAGTACTGGGTATTTTTCCGGGACCATTAACAGACTATATTTCTGCAATTGTACATACAGTTTTGTAGTGTAATGAGGTGATAGAGATATGAGTCAATATTGGATTATAGCGGCAATTTTACTGCCAATAATAGGAGCAGGTCTGATTCCGGTGCTGCCATTTACTAACCGGAAACAGATGATGATTTATATTGAGGCATTTGTCATTGTGACAGCAGTGATTGTATGGAAGCTGCTGTTGGGAGGAACAACAGAGGTTTTTCATGTCATACATTTTGTGCGGGAGCTTTCGATTTCCTTTAAAATAGACGGAATGACAATGATCTTTGCCGGATTGGTTTCTGTATTATGGCCAATGGCAACCTTGTATGCCTTTGAATATATGGAACATGAAAAGAATGAAAAAATCTTTTTTATGTTTTATTGTATGACATATGGAGTAACGCTTGGAATGGCATTTGCTTCGGATATGTTATCAATGTATTTTTTCTACGAATTATTAACGCTTGTTACTGTGCCTCTGGTAATGCATACCTTAAAGAGAGAAGCGGTATTAGCAAGCAGAAAGTATTTGTATTATTCACTCGGAGGAGCAGCATTTGCTCTTATGGGTATGGTGTTTATTATTGTATATGGTGATACCTGTGAATTTGTCTTTGGAGGTGTCATGGATGCGGCAAGTGTAGGAGATAAGGCACCGCTGCTTTTATGGATTTACTTTTTCTCATTTATGGGATTTGGTGTAAAAGCGGCTATTTGGCCTCTTTCTTCCTGGCTTCCGCAGGCAGGTGTTGCACCTACGCCGGTTACAGCATTGCTTCATGCTGTAGCAGTGGTAAATGCCGGTGCATTCGCAGTAATCCGTCTGACATATTACAGTTTTGGTGTGGATTTCCTGCGTGGTACATGGGCACAGTATGCGACGATGGCAGTTTCTATGTTTACCATTGTATATGGATGCAGCCAGGCAGTAAAAGAAAGCCATATTAAAAGAAGACTGGCATATTCAACGGTTAGTAATCTTTCCTACATTATATTTGGTGTAACATTGATGAACCCGCTTGGTATGACAGGGGCACTTACACATTTTATTTTTCATGGATTTATGAAGATTTGTTCCTTCTTATGTGCGGGTGCTTTTATGCATCAGACAGGAAAGAGTTATGTCTATGAAATGGATGGAATGGGAAGACGAATGCCGATAGTATTTGGAACATTTGCAGTTTCTGCATTTGGATTAATGGGTGTTCCTGGTACAGCAGGCTTTATCAGTAAGTGGAAGCTGACAGAAGGTGCGGTAGAGAGCGGAATTTTGCTTGCATATATCGGAATCATATGTTTGCTGATATCAGCGCTTTTGACAGCTATTTATATGTTAAATATAGTTGTACGGGCATTTTTCCCAAAAACAGGATTTCGTTATGAAACGATTAAAAATGTGAAAGACCCTAGCTGGAAAATGTGTCTGCCGCTTCTTATTTGTGCAGTCAGTGTTATTTTCTTCGGAGTGTGTTCAGAACCATTGATAAATTTTTTAATGGATGTTTCTGTAGGAGTATATTAGAAAGGAGAGAGTCATGAGTATAAATATTTTGATTAGTATTATGGTGTTTATGCCGATTGCAGGTGCTTTCCTTTCTTATTTAACAGGAAGGAAGTCCAAACGGGGAAGAGATTTACTGGTTTGTGTTCTTACGATTCTGGAGTTTTTATGCAGCCTTTTGCTTTGGGGAGCGTTTGATTTTGAGCAGAAGATTTTATTTGAAATACCGGAAATCTGTGGTATGGGACTTAGTTTTACAATCGACGGATTTCGGGTGATATATGCGGCAATTGCAGCATTTATGTGGATGATGACATCAATTCTTTCGACAGAGTATTTTTCGCATTACCGAAATCGTAATCGATATTATCTGTTTCTCTTGCTCACATTAGGAGCAACAGAAGCAATCTTTTTATCAGGAGATTTGTATACAACGTTTATCTTTTTTGAAGTAATGTCGATGGCTTCCTATGTATGGGTAGCGCAGGATGAAAGACAGGCATCTTTACGAGCAGGAGCTACCTATCTGGCAGTTGCAGTAATCGGCGGTCTGGTTATGCTGATGGGATTATTTCTACTGTATCATCAGACAGGCACACTTCAAATCAGTGAGCTTTATGAGGCCTGTCAGGGTAAAAATGTTTATGCGGCAGCATTGTGTCTGCTGGTAGGTTTTGGAGCCAAGGCAGGAGCATTTCCGCTTCATATCTGGCTGCCAAAGGCGCATCCGGTTGCGCCGGCACCGGCAAGTGCACTGCTTTCCGGTATTCTGACCAAAACGGGTATTTTTGGCGTACTGGTAATTAGCTGCCAGATTTTATACCACGATGAACAGTGGGGTGCGTTTATTTTAATGCTGGGTGTTATTACGATGTTTTTAGGAGCCTTTTTGGCAGTATTCTCGATTGATTTTAAGCGGACACTGGCATGTTCCTCTGTTTCACAGATAGGTTTTATTCTAGTGGGCATTGGAATGCAGGGACTTCTTGGGGAAGAAAATGCGCTTGCAGTCAGAGGCACATTTTTGCATATGGTAAATCATTCCATATTTAAGCTGGTTTTATTTATGACAGCGGGTGTAATTTACATGAATGTCCATAAACTGGATTTAAATGAAATCCGTGGCTTTGGAAGAAAGAAGCCGCTTCTTGCAGTCATTTATTTAATGGGTGCACTGGGAATTGGCGGTATTCCATTATTCAGCGGATATATCAGTAAGACTTTGCTGCATGAAAGTATCGTAGAGTATATTCATGGTTTAGAGCATGGAACAATTCTTTCACATATTTTCCAAATTGGAAATATGAAGTTTATAGAAATTATATTTTTGATTAGCGGTGGTCTTACGATTGCTTATATGTGTAAGCTTTTTGTGGCGGTCTTTTTAGAGTCGAATACGGATGCAGAAGTTCAAAAGGCATATGATAATAAAAAGGCTTATATGAACCGTTACAGCGCGTTGGCATTAGGAATTAGTGCTGTATTGATTCCGATTATGGGATTTTTCCCATACGGGGTAATGGATTCTTTAGCAGATATGGCGCAGAGCTTTATGGGATTACATCACGTGGGACATGAGGTACGTTATTTTACTTGGACCAATTTAAAGGGAAGTGTGATTTCAATTGCGATAGGTGCTGTTGTTTATATTGTTGTGGTACGCGGTTTTATGATGGACAGACAGGAAAACGGCGAAAAGATATATGTAAACAGATGGCCATCTTTTATAGATTTAGAAGAGGTACTTTACCGTCCGATTCTACTAACGGTTATTCCTACTGTTTGCGGTTCTGTCTGCCGGTTCTTGGATAATATAACAGATGTTTTAGCGAAAGCATTTGTGATAGTGGGAAGTACTGTGGCCGGAATTTTTGATACTTTAACGGATGGAGTGGTTGTATTTTTAAGAAGAACGGTTTATAAGGACCGCCCGATAGAGGGAGAATTGGAAGAAGGAAATGAAGTAACACATATGCTGGGACAGTTTTTCGATCATTTGGAAGCGGCTCTTAATAAGTCATTTTGGAGAAGCCAGCCTCGGAAACGGGATTTTGAACATTGGTTTGCACTGAAGTATGCCTCATTTAAAGAAAATGCAGCATTTATTGGAAGAAGCTTGTCCTATGGACTAATCATTTTTTGTATTGGGTTGTGTGCAACTTTAATTTATCTGTTAGTTTCAACCGTATTGTGATACAATGAGAGAAATGCTTTTTGAGGAGAAGGGAAATCATGCAGGGGGAGAGAAAACAAATGGACAAGGCATCAGCGCAGTATATAAAGATGACGGAGACACCGGTTGCAAAATTGGTTTTAATGCTTGGTATACCAACTACGATTAGTATGTTGGTTACCAGCATATATAATATGGCAGATACGTATTTCGTGGGTCAGATTGGTACCAGCGCTTCCGGTGCAATTGGGGTCGTATTTGGTTTGATGGCGATTATACAGGCATTTGGTTTTATGTTTGGCCATGGCGCCGGGAGTATTGTTTCCAGAAGCTTAGGCGCCAGAGACATTGAGCGGGCAGCTCAGATTACATCAACAAGCTTTGTGTGCGCTGCTATGGTAGGTTTTTTGATATCTGTACTGGGAATTTTATTTTTAGACCCATTAGTACGATTGATGGGAAGTACAGAAACGATTTTGCCATATGCCAGAACGTATGCGTTTTATATTTTGCTGGCAGCGCCGTTTATGACCAGCAGCTGCGTATTAAACAATGTGCTTCGTTATGAAGGGCGTGCCGCACTGGCTATGATTGGGCTCGTATCCGGAGGTATTTTAAATATCTTTGGTGACTGGCTGCTTGTAAATAAAGTCGGAATGGGCGTGCGGGGTGCAGGACTTGCTACAGCGGTTTCACAGACGATTAGTTTTTGTATTCTGTTATCCATGTTTGTGCGTGGAAGAACAGACAGCAAGCTTCAATTAAAGCGGGCTGCAAAGATGAAGCTGGAAGATATTACGCTGATCTGTAAGACAGGATTCCCAAGTCTGATGCGCCAGGGCTTATCCAGTGTGTCTACTATGGTATTGAATGGGCAGGCAGGTGTTTATGGTGATGCGGCAGTAGCAGCTATGTCGATTGTAAACAGAGTCTGCTTCTTTGCTTTTTCAGTGGGACTTGGAATTGGACAGGGCTTTCAGCCGGTATCAGCATTCAATTATGGGGCAAAAAAATTCGACCGTGTACGAAAAGGATTTTTGGCAACATGGGGAATGGGAGAATTCTTCCTGGGTGTATTTGCCATTATAGGTTTCTTAAATGCAGAAACATTGGTAGGAATTTTCAGAGATGACCCAGAGGTTATCGCAATTGGAACAGTTGCACTTTCAGCACAGATGATATCTCTGTTTTTCCAGCCATTGTCGGTATGTGCAAATATGCTGTTTCAGAGTATCGGGAAGAATGGTGTGGCGACATTTTTGTCTATGTTAAGAAGCGGATTATTCTTAATACCAATTCTTCTGATTTTATCAGCTACATTAGGGCTTACGGGTATTGAAATTGCACAGACCGTAGCAGATATTTTAACATTTATGGTGTCAGTGCCATTTGTGATTCGTTTTTTAAAGCAGTTAAAGGCTTTGGAAATAGAAACAAAAAGGTAAGGAGAGAGTATGAAAAAAGAAACACAAGCAACAAAACGTAATTCATTTGGAGGTTCTATCGGATTTGTTCTTGCGGCTGCCGGAAGTGCGGTAGGTCTGGGAAATATTTGGCGTTTTCCATATTTGGCAGCAAAGGATGGAGGCGGTCTTTTTCTGGTAATGTATATAGTGTTAGCTCTGACATTTGGTTTTACGTTGATGACAACAGAAATTGCAATCGGAAGGAAAACAAAACAGAGCGCACTTACTGCATATGGTAAAATAAAAGAAGGCTGGGGACCATTAGGATTTATTGCTTCTTTAGTACCTGCAATTATTCTGCCGTATTACTGTGTGATTGGTGGATGGGTAGTGAAATATTTTATTGCTTATTTGACCGGTGACGGTGTGGCAGCAGCTAGGGATGGCTATTTTACCGGTTATATTACAGCAGATATAGAGCCAATTGCTTATGCTTTAATATTTATTGGTTTAACCACCTTTATTGTATTACGCGGTGTCAATAAGGGAATTGAGTCTTCTTCCAAAATTATTATGCCAACATTATTTTTATTGATCATTGGAATTTCTATTTATGTATTAACAATCCAGTACACAGATGCCTCCGGCGTAACAAGAACCGGTTTACAGGGCTTAAAAATTTATTTGATTCCAAATTTAGAAGGATTGACAGTAAAAGGATTCTTTACGGTATTATTAGATGCAATGGGACAGCTGTTCTTTAGCTTGAGTGTTGCAATGGGAATTCTGATTGCTTATGGTTCTTATGTAAGTGATGATGCAGATTTGGTGAAATCTATTAATCAGATTGAGATTTGTGATACACTGGTGGCTTTTTTAGCAGGGGTAATGATTATTCCATCTGTATTTACTTTTATGGGAATGGAAGGTATGCAAGCATCCGGTCCAAGCCTTATGTTTGTTTCTTTGCCAAAAGTATTTGCACAGATGGGCAGTTTTGGAAATGTAATTGGTTTGATGTTTTTTGCAATGGTGCTTTTTGCAGCGCTGACAAGTTCCGTATCAATTATGGAAGCTGTAGTATCCGGTCTTATGGATGGTTTTCATTTGAAACGTAAAACAGCTACGAATGGAGTTACGCTTTATGCGTTAATTGGCGGATTAATCGTTTGCTTTGGATATAATATCTGGTACTTTGAATTAACTTTACCAAATGGATCGGTGGGACAGATTTTAGATCTTATGGACTATGTCAGCAATAACTTACTGATGCCAACTGTTGC
>CAYYZV010000119.1:0-7204 GCA_964476275.1 uncultured Roseburia sp. | reverse complement strand
GGTATCGACATCATTCGTATTTTTGACTGTTTAAATGATATGCGTAACTTACAGACAGCTGTAACAGCATGTCAGAAAGAAAAAGGACATTCACAGGTTGCATTATCTTATACATTAGGTGATGCTTATACATTAGAATACTGGACAGAAATGGCTAAGAAGATTGAAGATATGGGTGCAAATTCTATCTGTATCAAAGATATGGCTGGTCTTTTAGTTCCATCAGCAGCTACAGAGTTAGTAGGTGCATTAAAAGAAGCTACTTCTTTACCAATCGAACTTCATACACACTATACATCCGGTGTGGCTGCTATGACATGTATGAAAGCAGTAGAAGCTGGCTGTGATATCATCGATACAGCTATGTCTCCATTTGCTCTTGGTACAAGTCAGCCTGCAACTGAAGTTATGGTAGAAGCTTTCAAGGGTACAGAGTATGATACAGGCTTAGACCAGAATAAGCTCGCTGAAATTGCTGAATACTTCCGTCCATTAAGAGAAGAAGCTTTAGCAAGCGGCTTATTAAATCCAAAGGTTCTTGGTGTAGATATTAAGACATTGTTATACCAGGTACCAGGCGGTATGTTATCTAACATGGTATCTCAGTTAAAAGAGCAGAACGCAGAAGATAAGTACAACGAAGTATTACAGGAAATCCCAAGAGTTCGTAAAGACCTTGGTGAGCCGCCACTTGTTACACCATCTTCACAGATCGTTGGTACACAGGCTGTATTTAACGTATTAATGGGTGAACGTTACAAAGTTGCTACAAAAGAAACAAAAGACGTTTTACTTGGAAAATATGGTCAGACTGTAAAACCATTCAATCCGGAAGTAGTTGATAAGGTTCTTGGCGAAGACAAGAAGAATGCTATCACATGCAGATATGCAGATTTACTTGAGCCGGAATTAGATAAGCTTGAAGCAGAAATGAAGCAGTACAAACAGCAGGATGAAGACGTATTATCATACGCTTTATTCCCACAGGTAGCTATGGACTTCTTCAAATATCGCGAAGCTCAGCAGAAAAAAGTAGATGTAACAGTTGCAGATACAAAAAACGGAGCATATCCGGTATAATTAAGAATTAGAAAAGGGGATTTATAGACATTTAAGGTTTATAAATCCTCTTTTTTGACGTAATCTGATTGCATATCGTTTTATAAATATTGATTTTTTTTCTTATATTCTGTACAATAAATAAGAATGATCCTATGGTAGAATGTGGTTATTATAATATTGGATTGATAGGAGAAAAGATTTATGGGAAAGTACATTAAGAGAAAGCAATTAACACCGGAACAGTACAAAATGGCAAATGGAACCATGGCAATTATATTGGCTGTTTGTCATTTGTTATATTCAGGAGTTGAATTTATTAATAGTGGAACAAGTTTATATGCAATGGAGCGGTGTGCAGTATACATCGGTTTAGCAGTTATTAACATTATTGCAGTAAAGAAAAAAGGTGATCAGAAGATATGTATGTTCTTTTTAGCTTTTTCATATCTGATTGCATATACTACGTTGGTTTTGACAAATGGTGTAGTTGTTATGGTAATGGCATTTCCGGCGTTGATTGGATTTATGCTGTATCTTAATTCTCTTTTAGTTGGTATTGGCTGTGTTTTTACATTTATCGTTTGTGTTATTAAGTGCACGATGGTTCGGGCAACAGGGGATACAGTATTATTTGGGTATGCAAATTTAATTACAATCAGTTTTTTAATTGCAATTTTCGGTTCCTATATGGCAATTAAGATTTTGTATGAGTTCAGTGAACAGGATCGGGAAGTAATCGTGAAAGAGGCAGCTCACAGAGCAGAGGTTGCAGAGGTAGTTGCAGGAATTGTTGGGAATTTGGAAACGGATTTCCATGGGGTTGTAGAAAGCTTAGAAGAAATTAATGAATCAATGCGTTCGGCAGATGAAGCTATGGATGGAATTGCAGGCAGTTCGGAAAATACAGCAGAGGCAGTAAATCGTCAGGCAGATATGACCAGCCAGATTCAGCAGCGTTTAGAGGCAACAAATGAACTTGCGGCCAGTGCAAAGGATACAACGGATAAGTTAAATTGTGTCGTGGCAGATGGTAAGAAGCTGGCAGATGATTTACAGGAGCAGTCAAATTTAGTAGATCAAAACGTTATAAGAATTTCAGATACCGTACAGGAACTGGTAGAAAATGTACAGAAAGTATCCGGTATTACAGATTCTATACTAAATATTTCTTCACAGACAAATCTGCTGGCTTTAAATGCAAGTATTGAAGCAGCTCGCGCGGGAGAAGCAGGAAGAGGCTTTGCTGTAGTGGCAGAAGAAATTCGTAAACTGGCAGAGGAAACAAAAGTTTCTACAGAAAAGATTACAGAAATTATTAATCAGTTAACAAAGGTAACAAATGAAACTAAAGTTGGTATCGAAGAGTCTGTAGAAGCGATTGATGTACAGCGCAGACATGTACAGGAAGTCAATGAAAGCTTTATAGAAGTGGAAAATGGCATGATAACACTTCGTTCTGATGTTGTGCATATGAGTCAGGAAGTAGAGTCTGTTTTAGGAGCAAACAGAGAGATTGTAGACAGTATTTCTCTGTTGTCGGCCGCTTCAGAAGAGGTATCAGCCGGTACGCAGACCTGTAAAGCTACGATTGATAACGCATTTGAAAATTTAGGTGTATTCTCACGAACCGTAGATGGAACTTTCGGACAGTTACAGACATTAAAAGAAGCAACTGAAATGTAAAAAAAATAGTGAGATGAGAGGGCGCATTCAAAAAAGAAAGTGCCCTTTTAAATTGCACAAAATGTGAAAGTAATTGACTGGATCTATGTACTTTAGATATAATAATTTTAATAGATAAAAAGTACCGGATGAGGGAACTTTTATTATATCGAAATGACAGGAGAAAACAATGGGAAAATACATTAAAAGAAAACAATTGACACCAGAACAGTACAAAATGGCAAATAAAACAATGTCGATCATATTAGCAATTTGCTATTTGTTGTATATTACAGTGGAATATTCAAATATTGCAGAAAGGCCACATGGCCTTTTTAGAATAATTATATATGCGGTAATTACACTGGGAAATATAATTATGGTAAAATTAAAAGGCGATAAGAAAGCATCTATGCTGTTTATGGCAATTACATTTTTAATTGCATATTTATTTTTGGTTATGAATAATGGTGTAATATGTATGGTATTGGCATTTCCGGCTTTAATAGGATTTATGCTTTATTTGAATTCTGTTTTGATAGGTGTTGGCTGTGTCGGCGTGTTTATTATCTGTGCATTGAAGTGTTTTATTTGTAAGAGTATGGGCGATATTGATGCTTATAATTACGGAAATTTAATTACTATGAGTTTTGTGGTATGTATCTACGGTTCCTATATAGCTATTCGAATTTTGTATGAGTTTAGTGAGCAGGATCGGGAAGTAATCGTAAAAGAAGCGGCTCAGAGAGCAGAAGTCGCAGCAGCTGTAAATAATATCGTAGAAGAATTAGATTTAGAATTTAAAGGCATTGTGGATAGTTTGGATGAGATTAATGAGGGTATGCGTTTTGCAGGAACGGCAATTGACGGAATTGCGGGAAGTTCAGAAAGCACTGCGGATGCAGTAAATCATCAGGCAGATATGACCGGACAGATTCAGGAACGGTTAGAGAATACAAATGAATTAGCAAGAGATGCAAAAGCTACTACTGAGAAGTTAAAAGCAGTAGTAGATGAGGGAAAGCATCTTGCAGATGATTTACAGAAGCAGTCAAATCTGGTAGACCAGAATGTTACAAAGATTTCAGATACAGTACATGTATTAGTAGAAAATGTACATAAAGTATCCGGTATTACAGATTCTATTTTAAATATTTCATCACAGACTAATTTGCTGGCTTTAAATGCAAGTATTGAAGCAGCCCGTGCAGGTGAGGCAGGAAGAGGCTTTGCGGTAGTAGCAGATGAAATTCGTAAAATGGCAGATGAAACAAAGGTTTCGACAGAAAAGATTACAGAAATTATTAATGAATTAACTACGGTAACGAATGAGACTCAGGCTGGCATTGAAGAATCCGCAGAAGCAATTAATGTTCAGCGGAAGCATGTCAAAGCTGTTAATGAGAGCTTTTCTAAGGTGGAAAATGGAATGTCTGAGCTTAGAACGGATGTAATAGCTATGAGTGCAGAAGTAGAGTCTGTTTTAGAAGCAAATAGAGAGATTGTAGACAGTATTTCATTACTTTCAGCTGCATCAGAAGAAGTATCTGCGAGTGCGTTGACCTGTAAAACGACAATTGATACAGCATCAGACAATTTGAGCGAATTTTCTGCGACAGTAGATGGTACATTTGAACAATTACAGACATTAAAAGAAGCAGCATCAGTGGAATAGTATGCTGTTTATAAAAGTATATAAGGAAGAAATGGAATGCTGTGCTTATACGGTGCGGTATTTCATTTCTTTTTCTTTTAAATAGTATCTGCTGGTTGAAAATTGGATGGTATATTTGTTATAATGAAAGTTAACAGCGTAAAGGAATGGTAGGAGATAAATGGTTTAATGAGTAAGGTAATTGTAGTCGGCGGTGGTCCGGCAGGTATGATGGCAGCTTTGGCTGCGGCAGGAATTGGTCATGAGGTTTTGTTATTAGAAAAGAATGAAAAGCTTGGAAAAAAGCTCTATATTACAGGGAAAGGACGCTGTAACATTACGAATTCCGGTGATATGGAGAATCTTTTTGCAAATGTAATGACGAATTCGAAGTTTTTATATAGTGCTTTTTACGGATATGATAATCAAAATGTAATTGACTTTTTTGAAGGTGAAGGTCTGGCTCTTAAAAATGAACGGGGAAATCGTATTTTTCCGGTATCAGATCATTCCTCAGATGTAATCAATACGCTGCAGAGAGCTTTAAAGAAAGCCGGTGTGGAAGTAAAACTTTATACTGAGGTAGAAAAGGTTTTATTCGAGGAGCGGAAAAATGCGCTGGAATTAGAGAAAAAGGAACCTCATCAGATAGTAAAAGGTGTCCAGCTAAAAAGTGGTCTTATAGACGGCAAAAAAACAGTCAGAGCAGACGCTGTTATTATTGCAACAGGCGGATTTTCTTATCAGACTACGGGTTCTACCGGAGACGGCTACCGTTTTGCAAAAGAAATGGGGCATACAGTTTCAGATATCTATCCATCGCTGGTTCCATTTAATGCGAAAGAAGCATATGTGAAGGAAATGCAGGGCCTTGCATTAAAAAATGTAACAGTGCGTATTTTTAATGGTAAAACGAAGCTGTACGAAGAGTTTGGCGAGATGCTGTTTACGCATTTTGGAGTGAGCGGACCGCTGCTTTTATCAGCAAGCGCGATAATTGCTCCGAAGTTTACCGGCAAAGAATTGCAGATGGAAATAGATTTAAAGCCGGCTTTGGACGAAGAACAGCTGGATAAGCGTATTTTAAAGGACTTTGAAGAAGCTAAAAATAAACAGTTTAAAAATTCGATTGGAAAATTGTTTCCAACGAAAATGATACCGGTAATTTTAGAATTGTCGGAGATTGATCCGGATAAAAAGGTAAATGAAATTACCAGAGAAGAACGAGCATCTTTTGTAAAACTAATGAAAGCCTTTCCTGTAACCTTAAATGGATTACGGGATTTTAAAGAAGCGATTATTACAAGAGGCGGTGTAAAGGTAAATGAGATAAATCCGTCTACAATGGAGTCAAAGAAGGTAAAGAATCTTTATTTTTGCGGTGAAGTGCTGGATTTGGATGCTTTGACCGGAGGGTATAATCTGCAGATTGCCTGGTCTACCGGGCATTTGGCAGGAATTTCAATCGAATGAAATGATAATAAATCATATTAGAAATAAATTAGAAAAAGACAGGAGACAAACTATGGGCATGAATATTGCAATTGATGGACCGGCAGGTGCTGGAAAGAGTACCATCGCTAAAAGACTGGCAAAGGAGTTGGGGTTTATTTACATTGATACAGGTGCGATGTACCGTGCAATGGGATATTATTTTGCAGTAAATATGGGAATTGATTTGGATAATGCAAATAAAGTGGCAGAAGCATGTCCAAAGGTAGAAGTGACAATTGCATATGAAAACGGTGAACAGCAGGTGTATGTGAATGGAGAAAATTTAAGCAGTGTGATTCGTACGGAGCGCGGCGGCGAAATGGCGTCAAAAGTCAGTGTATATCCGGTAGTTCGTACAAAATTAGTAGAATCACAGCAGAAACTGGCGCAGAACGCAGATGTTATTATGGATGGAAGAGATATCGGTACAGTAGTACTTCCAAATGCACAGGTGAAAATCTTTTTAACAGCCAGTTCTTTTACCAGAGCAAAGCGCCGTTATGATGAATTGACAGCAAAGGGAATAGAATGTGATTTGGCTGAAATTGAAAAAGACATTATTGAAAGAGACTATCGTGATATGAATCGTGAGACTTCTCCATTAAAACAGGCAGAAGATGCAGTTTTGGTAGATACTTCTGATTTGGATATTGATCAGGTAGTTGAGATTATCCGCGGAATTTATGAGAGCAAAGAATGAAATATTGTTTCATTTCCAAGTTTGCGTAAACGCATACTTGCAGAGGTTAAGGATTATAAAATTGGGGAAGAATAGGAATGTGTGAAGTATGAAAGTAACTTTAGCAAAAAGTGCAGGCTTTTGTTTTGGAGTAAAAAGAGCGGTAGAGACGGTCTATGATGAAATAAAAAAGGCAGAGGAACCGATTTATACTTTTGGTTCAATCATTCATAACGAAGAAGTGGTGGCAGATTTAGAGAGAAAGGGAGTATGTGTGATAAATTCAGTAGAAGAGTTGAGAAACAAACCTGCTGGAACAGTGATAATCCGTGCTCATGGTGTAGAAAAAAACATATATGAAGAAATTCGTGCTCTTTCTTTTAATATTGTAGATACAACCTGTCCTTTTGTATTAAAGATTCATCGTCTGGTAGAAAAGTATAGCAAAGAAGATTATCATGTGGTAATTATCGGAAATGAAGCGCATCCAGAGATAATCGGAATCAAAAGCTGGTCTGATCCAAAGGCCACAACCATTCTGTCTACGAAGCAGGAAGCAGAAGAATTTGCTCCTTTAGATGGAAAAAAGGTCTGCATCGTCTCACAAACGACATTTAATTACAATAAATTTCAAGAATTAGTTGAAATTATCA
>CAYYZV010000118.1:0-7279 GCA_964476275.1 uncultured Roseburia sp. | reverse complement strand
ACAAACCGGAAATGTTGCTAAGGAAAATAAACATAAAAATGGTTAACATATAGTTAGCATATTTAGGTGCTGCTACTTTACCCATTGTTGAATATATAATTCCTTCCAACTTTTCAACAAGCAGTTCCAAAACATTTTGGAGACCATCCGGTACTTCCGTGGCATTCTTCATTTTAATTTTTGCGATTACGCCGAGGGTAAGCATCAAAAGCATAACAATGAGGATGCACACATGTGATGTTGTAATCCAGACTGGCTGACCAAGGAACTCTAGCTGATAAATGCCATGTATCATAAAGTCTACATTTTCCACTCCGGATGACATCAAAATTACGTTGTTCACAACTTCACCTCCTTATATAATTTCAATTTTTTCATTGTCCGAAGACTCATCACCTCTTCCTTGAATTTTTAAAATAACTTTATGTGTAAACGGCTGTAAATACGCAGATATTTTCAGCCCTAACACCCCTATAAATGATGCATAAAAATTGCCAATTTCAAACCATGCCATAACCATAAAGAGCACCGCTACTACACAATATCGGAGTGCAGCCTTTCCTGCAACTCTCGTCCTGGCAGCTGCCTCCCCGGTATAACCATCCATTGTATCTAATATTACGCTTGCCATATTAATTGCCATCCCACATGCTATCAGCAGACCTGCAATTAAACCTATCGTATAGGCCTGTTTATCAGCGACGAACCATATACCTGTTAATTCAGCAGCCACACCATATACAATAATCCCCAAAATCAATTCCGGTAATACATCATTTAATCTTCTTAACATCTATTTCTTCCTATCACTTTTCATAAGAGGCTTTGCCATTTTAAAAACATTTGTAAAACCTGCCAGCGCACCCATAAAAAACATCACGATAATAACCCATGGCATATCATATTTCTTATCAAGCCACACTCCAAACATCATGCACATAGCAATCGGAACTACCATATTTAATCCGAACTGAAATACCAATGTCAGTGCCTGAAATACTTTTCTTTGATCTTTCATTCTAACCCCTTTTTCCTTGAATTATGAAAAAAGTGATACTTTCTTACCAAGTATCACTTTTTATTATACCATTTTTCGTCGATTTGTCTACGAATTATTAATTTTTTATAATTCAATTGCCAAAAACATACAAATTCGTGGTATTACTTTTTGCAGGCAGGTTAAAAATCTCTCTATTTTGTATTCATTATACCTATCAGAAGTCCCCAAAAACCGAATTAGCAGAATGAAACATATGCTCCATATAAAGCTGCTTAATCTGCGCATATTTATCTCTCGGAATCGGAATCTTTGCATTGGAATTCATGATAATGTTCTGCATTGTCAAAGTGTGGATACAATCCATATTCACCAAAAAAGAGCGGTGTGACCGTAAAAACATACCAAACGGTTCCAGATTCCGCTCCAAATCATTCATCCGCATATTGCACTCATACTCTTTTCCATCTGTCATATAAAGAATAATTTTACGGTTTAGCATTTCACAATACTCTAATTTAGAAAGAGAAATCTTAACAATTCCAACTTTACATTTCACTACTAAAATATTTTCCTTTGTAGTAGCAAGTTCATTTTCCAACTGGTTTAGCACAACAAACAAGTTCTCTTTTTTAATAGGCTTCAACAAATAATGGTATGCCCTCACAGCATACGATTCTACTGCAAAGTCAGTAGAACAGGTCAAAAATATAATTTTCACATAGTTATCGTAAGTGCGGATGTCTTTTGCACATTGAATCCCATTAATGCCAGGCATGAATACATCCAATAAAATAACATCATAATGAATTCCTTTTTCAATTTGTACAACTAATTCTAATGGATTGGTAAACATGTGATACTCAATCTTACAGTTATATTCTTTGCTGTATTGCTTTAAATACTTATCTAATTCCTGCAAGAACATTGCATCATCGTCACAAGCTGCAATTTTCATAGTCCTGTTTTCCTCCGCGCAGAAAAAACTTTTCTTTATTAATACCCAAAAAGCTTTTCCTGCGCCGTCTACTATTCCAAGATAAGCACAACGCAAAAAAAGCTTTTTTATTTTCTTATTTTATTCTAAAATTTATTTGATTAGTTCATATTTTGTGTTTCTGCATCAATTGTAAACATAAGTTCAAGAACTTCTGCCGCATCATAAGATACCATTGCAACTTCAAGTTCTCCATCAATTGTAACCATTAAACCGCCCTCAACTTCTTCTGTTGCAAGTGTAGCAGTATAACCTGTTTCATCAACGATTGTAATTGTACCATCTTCGTTTTCAACAATTTCACCAACACAATTAATATTCTGTGTCATATCAGCAGTTAAAATTAATAACATACCAAATGTTACATCTTCATCGCATACAAAATAATATGTATTTTCTTCTTCATCTGCACCAGCCCAAGCGATTGTAAGAACAGAAGCAAGGTCCTCTACATTCAATTCTGTTCCTGTTGCTTCTTCGCCATCTACTAATGCATTTACTTCATTGACAAATTTATTACCTTTTTCGATTGTGTCTTTAAGCTGGACCATAACTTCTTCTGTTAAAAGTTCCGCATCGCCAAAGCATTCGTCTAATGAAATCAGCGCATCTGCGACCTCGTTCATTGTGTTAACAATTTCTTCCTGCTCTAAAAGAGATGGTGTATTGTTTACACGTTCTGCAGCTGCATCAAAAGCTTCACATAAATCTAAATATTCCTGCGCTAATGCTGCCTGCTCTTCTGAAAATTCACCGACTGCTGTTTCTGATTCTTCTACTTCTTTTTCTACTGCTGCATCATTGGTTGATGTACCTTCGTCATCTCCGCCGCCACAAGCAATGAGAGACATAGACATTACTGCTGCCATTAAAAGGGCTAATAATCTCTTATTCATAATCTATTTCCTCCAAAAATGTAATCCACAATACTTTCTAACATATTGTAAATCGCATTTTAACATATTCTGCATAAACCAGAACACTTCTTGCGCGAATCGTACTTTTTTTTGCTTAAAAACTCAAATAGATACGCGTAAAATAAATTTTCCCTCTTCAACAGCAAACGAATATATACCATGATGGCGTTCTACAAGAGCACAGATACTAAGCACACCTATGCCATGCCCTGGATTTGTCGTAACCGGAATTCCATTATCAAAGATTACGTCTTCATCACAGGAATTAACAATCAGAAAACAAAGTCTTCCATTTTTTTCAAATGCAGAAACCTCAATTGTACCACATATGTCCTTCTCCTTTAACCTTCGGCAAGCATACAGCGCATTTTCCAAAGCATTCGACAGCAATACACACAAATCACTTTCAGAAATAGAAATATTTTGCGGCAGCCCTGCCCTGATTTTGATTGGAATGTCATGCACTTTTGCTCTTTCTTCGTAGGCAGAAAAAATCAAATTTATAGCCTCATTTTTACAAAAAACCCTTACCTTATTCGCTTCAAGTTCCGTACAAATGCCGTGAATGTATGCCTCTGCCTGTCCCAGACATCCATTTTCAATACACGATAACAGATACTGCATATGATGACGCAAATCATGTCTGTAGGCATTGGCTCTTTGCTGTGACTCCCGCAGAATTTCAATCTCTCGGACAGCCTGCGTAACTTGCAGATTCAAACTATCCTGTGTCCGTTCTAACTGACTGCGCACCTGTCCTTCCTTTTCTGTCTGAACCACGAAGCCCAAATATGCCACACTGCATACAAATTGCATGAATTCCACGATTACCGGAGAACCTTTTAACATCGAGTCGGTATAAATTCTGGTCATATAATCAAATCCATAATACAACGCCGGTATAAAGCTAAATTGATACTGTACCGAAATTGCATAATGGGAAACAGCACGTACTGCCGGCGCAGCATACCTCACTAAAACAAACAATAGCGGCAATGTTATGACTATTTCGGCTATACTTTGTATAACTTCATCACCAGAACCTATCGCCACAGCCAGCAATGCCAGCCATCTGCGAAGCTGGCAGCAAAGATAAGCCGTCAAAACCGCTACAAAAGACCAGAGACATTTTTTACTAAAGAAATATAATATAATAACTAATGGAATATGCGTAATAACTGGATAAAACAGTCGAACTGCACTTTCTTCCACAAAAAAATAAATTATCCCTTGTACCGATAGCAACATCGCTGTGCAGCCTATCAATAACACACGTTTTTTTCGTGTCCAAAGAACATCACAAAATGCCACTGATAACACAATACCAAAAATGGCTACTAAAATACCGTTTATTACTGAGACCATATTTATTATAACCTAAAATTCACTTCCCGATTTGTGTGCTGGTATTTTTCCAATTCAATCCCTGAAGCTTTTAACATACGTTTTGAAGCAATCGTAGACGGTGTTTTTTCATATTTATCACTGTCATATACAACACGCTTAATGCCAGACTGAATAATTGCTTTTGCGCATTCGTTACATGGGAACAATGTTACGTAAATTGTTGAACCCTCCAGACTGCCCCCGCGGTAATTTAAAATCGCATTCAGTTCACTATGAGTCGTATAAAAATACTTATTTTCTAATGGGTCACCCTCTCTGCACCACGGAAACTCATCATCCGAACATCCAATTGGAAATCCATTATAACCCATGGACAAAATCTTATGATCCTCGCTTACAATGCATGCCCCCACCTGTGTATTCGGGTCCTTTGAACGCATACCAGACAGTAGGGCTACTCCCATAAAATACTCGTCCCAGCTGATATAATCTTTACGCTTATCACTCATAGTAAATTCTCCCTTCACGATACTTGTGAATCCCTGTCATTTGCGGCACAAAATCATCCGATGCCCAAAACAATCTTACTTCGTTCCAAAAATACGGTCTCCCGCATCACCAAGACCAGGTACAATATATCCCTTTTCATTTAAATGGTCATCCAGTGCGCCAATGATAATATCCACATCCGGATGAGCTTCCTGCATCTTCTTTACACCTTCCGGTGCTGCAATGACACACATAAAGTGAATATTTTTTACACCCTTATTCTTTAACATCTGAATCGCTGCAATTGCAGAACCGCCTGTTGCAAGCATTGGATCTACTACAAACACTTCTCTGTTTGCACAGTCAGCCGGTAATTTGCAGAAATATTCTACCGGCTCTAATGTCTCTTCATCACGATACAATCCGATATGTCCAACCTTTGCTGCCGGAATCATAGACAATACGCCTTCTACCATCCCAAGACCTGCTCTTAAAATCGGAACAACTGCTAATTTTTTTCCCTTTAATTCTTTTACCGTTGTTTTACAAATCGGTGTCTCAATCTCTACATCCGCCAACGGAAGCTTTCTGGTAGCTTCATAGCATTCCAACATAGCTATTTCACTAATTAAAGTACGAAAATCCTTTGAACCTGTTTCCATTCTTCTAATAATACCAATTTTATGCTGAATCAACGGATGATCCATTACTAATACTTTTGACATAATTTTTCCTCCCAATCTTTATTATCATGCATTTCTTATACAATAACTACTCTTCATTTAATAAATTTACTAATTTCTGTATACTCTTACGCATCGTTTCATAACACAAGCCATACGCCTGCAGCGTACCGCCGTATGGATCTAAGATTTCCAGTTCATCTCCTACTAATTCCGTCAGAACATATACATTCTCCGGAATTGCATTTTCATAATTCTCTAAAATCTTCTCTTTTTGTAAGTACTCCATAGTCAGTATCAGTGTATCTGACGAAAAATCCTCTTCCGTCAGTTGAACTGACATAAAATCTCTGGTTGAAACACCATTGCTGATAAGCACCGCTTCCGCCTTTTGATTCATAGGTTCCTGAAATAGCACTACCAGTCCTCTTGACTCTATATCAATCGGATTTTTTAAAGAAAAATCATTTAATATCCCTGCCGCCATCGGTGCCCTTGCAGTTCCGCTTTCACATACAAATATTATTCGGTTATATTGGTCCATTTTCCCCCTCATTTCGTATACAATACCTGATAGCCTGCTGCCTTAAGCAAACGATTCATAATTGCCTGTCCAATTCTTGGTGTAGCAAAACTTTCAGAGTAAATCGCATCCACCTGCTGCTCATCAAAGTCTCTCAAAATCTTATACAAATGCTGCGCTATCGCATCCTCGTCAGATCTTGCTCCAATACTAAATACAACATCTGCCTGATAACGATCTTTTGTTTCATCTGTTGCAATCACACCAACTCTTTTCCCTGCGGCATTCGCTCTATTTACCAATTCATTGATTTTAGCAACTACTTTGTCTGTATCACCCTCTACCAGTGCCAAATCAGCCTTTGGTGCATAATGTTTATACCTCATGCCCGGAGCCTTTGGCTTCTGCCCCGCCAAAGAAGGATCTGTCATATCACTTGCTAAAATGCCCGGATCAATGAAAACTTCTTCACCTAATACTTCTTCAAGCATTTCTTTTGTAATATAACCCGGACGCAGAATCATAGGCTTCTCTTCCGTCAAGTCCACAATTGTGGATTCAATTCCAATACCAACTGCACCACCGTCTAAAATCATCGGTATCCGTCCATCCATATCTTGAGCTACATGAGATGCTTCTGTAGGGCTTGGCTTTCCTGATGTATTCGCGCTTGGTGCTGCAATCATACAACCACTCTGCTCTATCAAGGCTAATGCCACCGGATGATTTGGCATACGCACTGCTACGGTATCCATGCCGCCTGTAGTCGCATATGGAACCTTTTCATTTTTCCATACTACCATTGTCAGCGGTCCCGGCCAAAATGCCTCTGACAGCTTTCTTGCCTGTTCAGGTACCTCTTTTGCGATTCGTTCCAGTTCTTCAAACTTACAAATATGAACAATCAGTGGATTATCCGATGGTCTCCCCTTCGCATCATAAATTTTCATAGATGCTTCCGGTCTTAAAGCATCTGCTCCCAGACCATATACTGTTTCTGTAGGAAATGCCACCAGTTCCCCCTGACGAATCAGCTCTGCTGCTTCTGCCATCTTTTCCCGGCTTATCATTTCTAAATCTATCTTTACTACTTTTGTCTGCATTTCTACTCCTATAACTTTATCAATCGCATATTTATTATGCTTAAACCCTTTCTTATTATGGCACAATTCCAAAATTTAGGCAACATACTTGCTATGTTTTACGAAAAAACGTATAATATATAAGTATTCATAATCGTATCTGTAAGGCACACAAACAGATACGATAAATCCATTAAAAGGGCAAAGGGTATTATTATGAAAATTACAAAATCAGAATTTGGAA
>CAYYZV010000117.1:0-7284 GCA_964476275.1 uncultured Roseburia sp. | reverse complement strand
TGATGTATGATTACGGCAACCGTTTAGGAAATGCTTTAATTTTAAGTACACATTTGAAAAAAATTAATCAGGAGCTTTCAGAAGAATTGAAGAAATTTACACCTGGCAAATCTTCTTTTATGAGCCGCCTGAAGAAAACAGAGGTGAAGGATAACACACCAAAAAACGAACTTAGCAGCTGGCTCTATGAAAAGGAGCGTACCTGTTATGTCTGTGACCACTTCCAAAATATTTATGGAAGATATCTGGATACGTTTTTCTATTTGTATAAAAAGGACAAAGATTTCCGTCAATTATTTTTAGAGAGCAAGGGGTTCTGCCTGCACCATTTCCGAGATTTAATAGAGGCTGCGGAAAATAAATTGACTGATAATGAGAAAAAAGATTTCTATCCTTCTACTTTCCAGCTCATGCAGGATAATCTGCAGCGTTTACAGAAGGAAGTGGAATGGTTTGTAGAAAAAAATGATTACCGTAATGCAGATAAGGACTGGGGCACTTCTGCAGACAGTGTTCAGCGGGCTATGCAAAAATGTAACGGCGGCTATCCGGCAGATCCAATTTTTAAGGTGAAACTGTAAACTATTAAAGAATTCTAACTAACAAGGACGACACTCGAATTTGCAAGCAAATTCTCGTTTCACGCTACCAGCGTCCATCACATACAGAGTTATACTCTGTATGTGAATAAAAAGAAACATATATGCAGCCGCATATATGTTTCTTTTTACTACTCTTATTAATAAGTTAGAACATGCCACCCATGCCGCCTGTCAGCTTCGCCATCTGACTCTGGCTTTCTTCGTCTAATTTGCGGAAAGCTTCATTAACAGCTGCCATGATTAAATCTTCTAACATTTCTACATCATCCGGATCTACTACTTCCGGATCGATTTTAATGCTTTTAATCTGATGTTTACCTGTAACTGTGATTTCAACAGCACCGCCTCCGGCTGTTTCTGTTACTTCTTTTTCTTCTAATTCTTTCTGTGCTACTTCCATCTGACGCTGCATGCGCTGTGCCTGCTTCATCAGATTGTTCATGTTTCCCGGCATTCCTCCTGGAAATCCTCCTCGTTTTGCCATGTTTTAATCCTCCTCTTCTATATCAAAATGTATCAGCTGGCGCAAATCCGGATAAAGATCGCTGCCCCCCTGACCACTTTCGTTCTGCTGTACCTGAAGCTGTATTTCTTTTCCGATACGCTCCTTTATCATTGCCTTTAGTGCATCCTGACAATCCGAACGATTTTCTGCAATATATGCATAGGCATTTGCATCTTCAAAAACCAACAATAGGCTGTTATCTGCTCCCAGGGAAGGCAATGCCTTATTATAATAGGTTCTGCTTAAACCTGTCAACCCTGACAAAATACCTTTCCAATTACGAATCACCTGTTTGATATCTTCCGGAATTGCTTTTGGAATCGGTACATTTTCCGGCTTAGGTTCCGCATCCGCTATTATCTGCCTGGCACTTTCGGGTGCTGCAATGACACCCTTTTCCAGCTTTTTCTCAATACTTTCTATCCGGTCGATAATAGAACCATAGTCTTTTTCCATCTCCGGCTTACAAAGCTTAATCACTGCAATCTCAATCAAAATACGCTTCTGTGAGGCATATTTCATTTGATTTGCAAGCTCTGAGAAAATACGGATATAGCGCATCAAAACCTCGCCGTCTACCATAACAGATTCTTCTTTCAGCAATGCCAGATTCTCTGCTGATATATCTAAAACATCCTCCATGCTATCAGAACTCTGCACCAAAAGCAGGTTGCGCAGATACCAGATAAAATCAGTTACAAACTGTCCCATCTCCCTGCCTTGAATCACCAGTTCATCAATTGTGGCTATGGCACCTGTAATATTTTTTTCTATAATCTGCCGCAACAGACGGCTGAAAATTTCCGTATCTACAGCCCCTAAGGTTTCCAGAACCTTCTCGTAGGTCAAATCCTGCCCGAGATAAAAAGCAATACACTGATCCAGCAGGCTTAGTGCATCTCGCATAGAACCATCTGCCATTTTTGCCACATAGCGGATAGCCCGTTCTTCTGCATGAATCTGTTCCTTTTCCATCAGCTCATTTAATCGTCCGGCAATTGTATCAATCGAAATACGACGGAAATCGTATCTCTGACAGCGTGATAAAATTGTAATTGGTATCTTATGTGCTTCTGTTGTCGCCAAAATGAAAATAACATAAGAAGGCGGCTCCTCCAAAGTCTTTAATAATGCATTAAATGCCCCAATAGAAAGCATATGCACTTCATCGATAATATAGACTTTATATTTGCCTTCGGTAGGACGATATTCTACTTCTTCACGAATCTGTCGAATGTTGTCCACACCATTATTAGATGCAGCATCGATTTCGATTACATTCATGGAGCTGCCTGTCGCAATCGCTTTACAGACTGCACATTCTCCGCAGGGACTTCCATCCACCGGATGCTCACAATTGACTGCCTTCGCAAAAATTTTAGCAATGGTAGTCTTTCCTGTTCCTCTTGTTCCGCAGAATAAATAAGCATGGCCGATTCGCTCTGCTTTTATCTGATTTTTTAATGTCGTTACAATGTGGTCCTGCCCTTTTACATCCTGAAATTCAGACGGGCGGAATTTACGATATAGCGCCGTGTAAGACATGGCTTTATTACTCCTTACTTCTTTTTCAGTAATAAACCGCCTGACAATATCGACAGACGGCTATATTACTTTAAATATTAATCTCCAAAGCTGATTCCTATCCGCTTCGCTTCTTTAATCATCTGACAGTCCGGCTCAACCATCTTTAATTTACCTGCAACATCCTTCAATGGAATGCGTTTTGTTTCCCCATTTACCAAACCAATCATATGACCGTAATCATTATCCATAATTGCTTTTGCGGCTGCTGCACCTAATCTGGTACAAAGTACACGGTCATATGGACATGGGCTTCCGCCTCGCTGTGTATGTCCCGGTACAGTTACGCGCACTTCCATGCCGCCAACCTTTTCGATCTGTGCTGCAATTTCATATGATACAGAAGGATATTTACGTTTTGCAAGCTTTTCTTTGTATTCTTTCTTGGAAAGTTTTGCATCTTCTTTGGAAATTGCACCTTCAGCTACTGCAAGAATGGTAAAGCCTTTTCCTGCTTTATTACGTTTCTCGATTGCTGAGATAATTTTCTTAATATCATATGGAATTTCAGGTAAAAGAACAATATCTGCACCGCCGGCAATTCCTGCGTATAAGGTCAGCCAGCCTACCTTGTGTCCCATAACTTCTACGATAAAAATACGATTGTGTGAATCTGCTGTGGTATGAATGCAGTCAATTGCGTCTGTAGCAATGTTAATTGCACTCTGGAAACCGAAGGTTACATCTGTTCCATAAATGTCATTATCAATTGTCTTTGGCAGATGAATAATATTCAAGCCTTCTTCTCTTAACAGATTCGCTGTTTTCTGTGTGCCGTTTCCGCCTAAAATTACAAGGCAGTCCAAATTCAGTTTATGATAAGTATGCTTCATTGCTGCAACTTTATCTAAACCATTTTCATCCGGCACTCTCATAAGCTTAAATGGCTGACGGGATGAACCAAGAATTGTTCCGCCTTTTGTCAGGATTCCTGAAAAGTCTTTTGATGTTAAAAGATGATAGTCACCATAAATCAACCCCTTATAACCATTATGGAAACCATATACTTCTAAATCATCGATGTTTGTGCTTAACCCCTTTACTACACCACGCATTGCTGCATTCAATGCCTGACAGTCGCCGCCGCTTGTTAACAAACCGATTCGTTTCATAATACCTTCTCCTCCTGTATTGATTCGTATAGGATTATTTTACCGCATTTTTCCCTTTTCTTCAATTATGATTCCTATTTATTCATACACTTATCACACAAAAAAAGATACTATAAAAATTCCGTCTGAATATTTATAGTACCTCATTTTCTTTTATTCTTTTTTTCCTGCCAAAAATCTGCGCTTATACTTCAATTGCGCATAGTCTGTGATCTTTTTCTGATAAACAACATCAGAAAGTCCGCCAGCCACACCTACAATTGGTATGCCCTGCACGAACTTCAAATACAGCATCTCATTTGCAAGTGCAAGCGAGGTTCTTTTTGTCTGCTCTGCTTTTGTTATCTCAAATGGGTATGGTGCTTCCACCCATTCATTTAACTTTGCATTGCCTTCTAACAGTTCATTATCATGTGCAAGCGCTGTTTCTATCATTTTCAGAATAAAAATCTGCTCCTGCTCTGTGTCATAGGTAAAACCATATATCAATGCCGTTTCATAAATACTTTTTAACAGTACTCCAAGAAAAACAGGAATATCCGGCAGTCCTGCACCTGCAACGCCCATTCCAATTCCTTCCACAGCAGAAATTGCTATATTCAGATTCCGGCTTGCCTTTGCCTGCTTTCCAAATACCTTCATGGTTTTTCGGCTGTTTTTCAGCTCTGCCGCGTATTCGTTGATTTTATAGTCCTGTTCCCGTTTTTCTTTATTGTAGGTTTTTTCAATAACTCCGGTACCCTTTTCGAAAATCAACTCGAACGCTTTATAAAAAGCTGTATTTAATGTACCCGATAGTTTTTCCGGCACATATTTCTCTAATTTATTCTGCCACTCTGCTTCTTTTTTCAAAAGATTGTGATCAATAAATTTTTCTTCTGTTTTTATGAGTTTTTTCCACTCTTTTTCAATTTGCTTTTGATTCATCTGTACTTCCTAATCATTATAATTCAATACCACAGCCAGCCATTAATTCTCTTGCAGAATCTAAAGAGTCAATGCCATGAAGATTCTTAATCGGTGCAAATTCACGTTCTCTTACGATTTCGTATGGAAGACAGTCTTCCATCATATGTACCATGTCTAATACTAATAATTCAAATTTGTAGCCATTTGGCGCCTCTGGTTTTACAAAAGTACCATCGGTATTCATATACGGGATTTTCTTCTCTACGATATGAGTCATCATCTGGTCATTTACAATCTTTTCTAATTTTGAAACTGAGAAAAGATAATTCAGGATAACACCAAATCCATATGCCAAATCACCATTTTCTTTGCGTAAGGTTGCCATCTCTTCTGTCATTTCATAGTATTCTGCAATCGATGGTTTGCCGTCTTCTGTACAAAGTACGCCTACTTTTTCATCCGGAGCCGCTTTGCGCACTACTTTCGCGCCGCTTTCCATACCGGAAGCAATGGTAGCCCCTACAAAAAGAGGATCTGCGATACGCTGCAACACATTATCCACCGCAAATACATTCAGCCATTCTACGCCTCTTGCATGCATATCATCTACTAAGCCTGCTTTCATCATAGAAGCAAACCAGCCGCCGTTTCCGTTTGGAGACATTGCAACCTCTGTTTTTGACTCCATGTATACACGGCCTTCATAGTCACATGCAGGAGCCATTTCCTGTACGAAGAATTTCACGTATTCTTCCGGATACCCAAAATAATTGTGCTCTTTAAAGAAAGCTACTGTATCTTCGTTATTGATATTACTTGTCATGATATAAAATGGCACATATACACCTGCTTCATTGGTCACATCCTGTAAATTGCGTACTAACTGCTCGAACAGATATAAATCCTTTGTCAAACCAACGTTTAAAGTTCCTTTCGGTTTATCCAGACCAAGGCGGGTTCCCTGCCCTCCTGCCAGTAAAACCGCACCTACCTTACCTTCACGGATTGCTTTCAAACCAATTTCTTTAAATTCATCTTTTCTTGCTTCGATTTCAGATACTTCTACTGCGTCTAATGGTGCAAATACGCCGCGCGCATTTACTGCATCCTTATGCTCTAAATTTTCTAAAATAGACCAGTCAATCGCATCCAATTTTGCCTTTAACTGTTCCTGTTCCTCCGGTGTACCCATTTCAAGGGCAGCTTTTATATAACACTGTTTCTCATCTTCGTAAATTTTCATGCTTTCCTCCATTCTAACTGCACTGCTATAAAAATTACAGCGCAATAAGATTTTTATACTATCATATCTATTATAGAGTATTTTCTAATATTTAGAAAGCATTTTCTCATATCTTTCCAAAGGTATATAATTATTCATACAATTTCAAAAGTTCCTGTACAAATATCTCGCCTGATAAACTTCCGTAATAACGCAGACAAATTACAATGTCCTCTTTTTGTGCAAAAATCATAAGCGGCATATCTTCTGTCAGCGGCTCTGCCACAATCAATTTCGTAAAACCGCTTTCTTTCCGTTCAGAAATATTCCAATATTCTTTTGCTTCAATTTTATCTTCCTCTCTATACAGATTTTCATAGCGATATGTCGTACTGCGTTCTAACAATTGCGTAAACAAACTTTCAGCCAATCCATCCGGCCTGACTTTCCAATAGCTGCCAGAAATTTGCACATCTCTTCCTGCACTGTCTGTTCCATACTGGCTTACCTTGTAATGGTATTCTGTAAAAAGCCCTTTTGCCTCTAAAATACGATTTCCAAAATTCACTTCCGGATTTTCTTTCCATGTAATTTCATTTATCTTAAATCCATCCTCCTCAAGGCTTTGCAAATCGACACAGGCAAGTCCCGCCTGCGTGTTATCAAAATTTGTCTCTTTTTCTTCAAACTGCCAAAGTGCAAAAAATACACCGATAATAATAAAAAGGCTTACCATTTGTTTTAATCCATATGGTACAATTCTCTTTTCTTCCTGTCCGTCATAGCTTTCAGCCGTAAACGTCCCCTTCTCTTTTTGCAGCATGATCTGAAGACTTCTCATACGGATTACTTCCATAGTCCAATTATAGATTAAGAATATCTGAGAAAAAATTTGAAGATTTCCGTATAAATAATCATTCTCTATATACGCCAGCAATGCATATGGACCTCTAAACCAAAATATCAGATATAGCCACACCGCTATGTATACCAACACAGAAAAAATCATCCAAAACGTATTTGAACGAAGATATTTCTGATAAGCTGCTATGTACGCATCCTCCCAAATCAGCTTCACGCCCTGATTTCTTGTCCGATAGATATGATGTCTGGTATTTCCTATCGTCTGCACATACTGCCAGCCCTGTTTTTCCAATTCCAGCCTTCGCTGATAATTCGGGTCTGCCGTACTGTCATCTATATCAACCTGATAATAATAGTCTCTCTCTTCTGTGTCCCTAAATTTTAACCAGAATGCACCCCATGTCTCTACGCAAAGACCTTCTTTTGACAACTCATTCAACCAGTGTGTAATCTTACTAAGTTCATTTTGATGATAAGGAACAAATT
>CAYYZV010000116.1:0-7339 GCA_964476275.1 uncultured Roseburia sp. | reverse complement strand
ATTACTATGTCATAGAGGTGTGGATAACTTTTCTGAGAATCGAAAAAATATTTTTGAGAGAAAATATAAAATAAGTTTAACTCATGTGCCAGATGGCAAAGAACATAGGTTAGAGTGCTTTTTTCCAAAGCGTAAATCTTTAAAATATGAACATATTTCTGAAGCAATTGAGACTTTAACAGGAGAGATGTTTTTATTTGAGCAGGAAAAGTTATTTATAGGGGTTACTGCGGATACATTGGATTATGAATATTTAGAAAATGGAATGGCATATATCATTCATCCAGAAACGAAGAATACAGAGTATGAATTTGTTGTATGGTGGACAGATGGATGTATAGAAGAAGATATAGGATAAAAACTACATAGGAACAAAATATAATAGATGCATTTGGTAGCTTAATCGGAGAACGAGAATGAAAGATTATTCTCGTTCTCCGATTTTGAATATTGTTGGAAATTTGTATCAGAAATTACCATAACAGGATTTTTAAATTTAGTCAAATGTTTTTATAAAATTAGGGCAGCTTAGAATATTGTAATATCAAATTCTGGAAAAACAGAAATTATTATAAAAAATTTGTAATATTTTCTTTTCATTGCTGTCATATAAGATGAAAGGAAGTTAATTCGTAAGGAGGATGACAATGACAGATGAAGAAATTGTACAGCTGTTTTTTCAGAGAAAAGAGGAGGCAGTACAGGAAATAAGTAAAAAATATAGTTCCTATAGCTTTAAAATAGCAAATAATATTTTGAACAATAGAGAAGATTCTGAAGAATGTGTGAATGATACCTGGATGCAGGCATGGAATACGATACCTCCTACCCGTCCAAAATATCTGCGATTGTTTGTGGCGAAAATAGTTCGAAATTTATCTTTTAGCAGATATAAGTTAAAAAATGCTAAAAAAAGAGGCAGTGGAGAGATGATACTGGTATTAGAAGAATTGGAGGAATGTATCGCAGCTGGCATAACCGATAAAACAATTTAATATAAAAATAATAGTGAAAAGGCGCATGGAATAGTAACCCATGTGTCTTTTTTAAAATAATGTTTGTGAGAGTAGTAACTTTGTGCAATAAATAGTCGTTTGATGCAGTATAATTGCAAAACATATTCAGATTGCCGATAAATAAGATGATGACACAAGTTTGGAAAGAGGGGTTGTATGAATATTGTTATTTGTGATGATTGTCTGAGAGATAGAAAATGTTTGGTCAAACTGTTGCATGCGTATGAAAAAAGTAGTAACGAGTTATTTAACATAACTGAGTATGATTCGGGTATTGAGGTCTGTGATGATAAAGATGTACTTGGAAACTGCCAGATTATTTTTCTGGATATTAATATGGAGGAGCAGGACGGATTGAAAACTGCTATTAAAATCAAAGAATTATATCCGGATATTTATATTGTACTGGTAACTGCATATATGAGTTATTCACTGGAAGGTTATAAGGTGAAGGCAAGCCGTTTTTTGCTAAAAGAAGATCTGGAGCAGACTATTGGAGAATGTTTGGACAGTTTGATAGAGGAAATACAAAGGAAAAGTTTGTATGTGGAATATTCGTTTGTGGAAGGAACGATAAAGCTTTTGACAGATGACATTATTTATATAGAAACCGCCCGGCATAAAAATGTTTTTTACACGAAAAAGAATGTCTATACCATTTATAAGAAGATGGATGAGATAGAGGCAGAACTTTGCGGCTTTGGTTTTGTGAGAATACACCAGAGCTTTCTTGTAAACATGCGTTATATAGAGAAAATAAGCAGTTATGTACTTCGGCTGATTACTGGAAAAGAAATTTCTGTTCCGAAGTCCAGGTATCCAGAAGTGAAACGCAGATACGCACTTTATAAAGGAGCAGAGTGACATGGTTTATTGGATATTTTCTTTTATACTTACTGCGGTTGATACATGGTGTATGCTGTATCTGTTAGATACATTTCTAAAAAAGAAAGAAACAGGAAAATTAGAAAGCATCAGATTTATATTGTTTTACAGTGCTAATATCGGAGTGGCAGTACTGTTTCATTTTTTAGGTGTAGTGATGAATTGGTGGAAAATGCTGTTTGTTTTCATTGTGTTTTGGATACTGGGATTTATATACTTTAGGGCAACGGCAAAACAGATGATCTTCTATCTGCCATTATGCTATGGAATAGTGGTAATGGTAGAGATATTGATACTGTCGGTAGGTGGATTGTTTGTTGAAACGATAAATTTATTCAGTCAAGAGCATAATTATATATTCGGAACAATAGCGAAGTTAAGTGAAGTGCTGGTTGTTCTTTGCGTTCGCAGAATGTGGAAATCACCAAATGAATTTAACACACTAAAACGGAAAGAATGGTGTATGCTGCTGTGTGTACCAGTATTTAGTATCGCCTGCATCATGGGATTATTCTGTTTTATAAATGAGGAGCGGGCGATAAGGAATATCGCATCATTTCTTGCGATAGCTTTGGTAGCAATCAATTTTATTCTCATTTACTTATTACAGGATATTTTGGATAAAAACGAGCAGTTAAGGATAAGTACACTGGCGAATCAAAATGCAAAGAATCAGATAGAAGCTTACCACGATATGGATGCCCTTTACGAGCGACAGAGAAGAAAAATGCATGATTATAAAAACCAGATTGTGACCATACAGAATCTGGTACAGGGTGGAACTACAGATAAGGCGGTAAGCCTGATGGAGCAGCTGACGGAGAGTATTTCAGTAGAATTATCAGCCATCAATACGAATCATCCTGTGGTGAATGCCATATTAAACCATAAATTCCATACAGCAAAAGAAAAACAGATTGCTATGATTTTTCAGGTTGGAGATGTGCATGAAATCCGGCTTACGGAAGAGGAAATCGTAATACTCCTTGGGAATCTGTTGGATAATGCAATTACGGAATGTGAAAAGATAGTGAGAATCGGAAGGGATGCGGTTATACATTTGAAACTGGTTTATGAGGATGAAAAAGTGATTCTTAGCATAAAGAATCCGGTTTTGAAGAAGGTGGAGATCATAGATAACAAAATACAGGCAGTCTGTAAGAATGGACAGGGCATCGGACTGAAAAATGTGGAAGCAGTGGCAGAAAAATACGATGGCAGCATTGCCTTTGACTGCGATGAGAAAGAGTTTCAGGCAGTGGTGGTTTTATAGTCAGTTGGTGCAATAAATGGTCGATAGGTGCAGGGTGGACTTGTAAGAAAAGAAATTTAGCCGATATGAGAAATAAGAACACGTTTCATTTGGAGGAGTGGCATATGAAAAAGAGAAAGATAGTATTGTCAATTATGATAGCAATCTGCGCTATGTTCTGTCTGTACGGATGTTTGCAAAAAAGGCCATCTGTAGTAAAGATTTATGAGAAAACGGATTTGGAACAGGCTTCCCAAAATGATGAACTGATTACTATGGTTAAACATTATGAGATGAGTGATGGCACTTGGAAAACAGATGATTATACTTATCAATGCAGATTAGAAATTACCGGAAGAATGGGTAATGCAGAAAAGGATAGTACATTTATTTTTTTAAGCAATATAGAAGATATTACATTTGAACAGGCGTGGAAAGCTGCCGGATTTAGCAGCAATATGGATGATTATTTCGATACTGAGGAGGCAAAATTTGTGGCTATGAAATAGCCAATTTGAAAAAGTAATCCTAAATTTTATTTATAGCGGTTAATAATTTATTGAAACAATACGATAAAAATATATATAGAATATCAAAAAATGATAAACGTTATAAGTAGCATGATTGATTCATGGAGGATTACAATGAAAAAACAGAATGCATTAAGTAAAAGAGAAGAAGAACTGATGAATATTTTGTGGGCATATAATGAACCGCTCACACAGAATGAAATGGCAGAAAGGCTGGAGGAACAAGGTTGGAGCAGTGTGACATTGTTTAAAACAGTGCAGTCTTTATCCGGTGCAGGTTATCTTAAAGTAGTTGGTTTAGAGAAGTCAGCTAAAACTTATGCCAGAAAGTTAGTACCGGCAATTTCAAAGGAAGAGTATTATGCGTCAATTCTTATGAAAAATGGTTTAGACAGCGAATCTCTTGCGAATATTACAGCTGCATTTATAGGTGTCAGCAAGAAAAGCAAAAAAGAAAAGAATACGGAAGTGATTGCAAAGCTGGAAGAGATTATAGAAAAACTTCGTATGGAAGGGCAGGAGTGATTAGGTTTTGCAGATTACAATTTTTTCCATAGGGATGACCATCCTTTGGAGTAGCATCCTGATTCTTGTTTTTTATGTGTTAAGAAAAAAGTCCGTATTGCTGGAAGCATGCAGTGTTTCGGGAGTACTTCTATTATATATTTTTTGTGCTGTTCGGCTGATGATACCCATTGAACTGCCCTGGACAAAGGAAGTTTTTGGCGGAGAGATTTATAACCGGATATATGATGTGGTCCGGTATGAAGTTGTATCAGGTGTGAACATACAAATTTATCAGATGTTTTATTTAATATGGATGGCAGGTGCATTTTTCTTCCTTGTGAGATTTGCTGTTCAATATAAGAAAATGGCAAAAGTGATGGACAGAATACCGGTTGTAAAAGATGAGAGCAGAAGACATTCTAACGACTGTCTTGAAGGACAAAGAAAAAAGACCGGAGATCTTGAAAACCTCTGCCATAAAGATTCCATGCTGCATGGGTGTGCTTCATAAAAGGATCTTACTTCCGGCAAAAGAATATACGGAGGGGGAACTGTACTATATTATTCTTCATGAATACACACATTTGAAAAATAATGATGTGTTGACAAAACTTCTCATCAATATTATCTGTGCATTATACTGGTGGAATCCGGTTGTTTATCTGTTAAGGAAAGACATGCAGCAAAGCCTGGAAATCAGATGTGACGGACAGGTAAGCAAAAAGATGGATTCCATTTCCAGAAGCAATTATCTTGCAGTCATGCTGGCGGAATTTAAAGATACCTGCCATGCAGATGAATTTATGAAATATCATAGTTCCGTCATGCCATTATTTGAAGAACATTCCGAAAGACTGGTAGAACGGTTTCAGCTGGTGTCTGACAGGAAAAATGGTTCTTCCGTAAAGGGAAATTTAGTGGCAGCTGTTATTGCAATCTGTTTATTGATTGCATCGTATTCTTTTGTTTTACAGTCTGCATATAAATGTCCGCTGGAGGAAATAGAGACTGATGACAGAGCCTATGCTGTAGAATTTGATACTTCTTATATTACGATTCAGGACGGAGAATACATATTACATACAGAGAAGAAAGAGGACGTGATTAGTAAGGAAGCGGCGGAAATGATGATAGGAGAAGGAATTCTTTTTATAGAGTAAAGCAGTAGATATAAGGACTTCGTAATAAGGCAATGAATAGAAACGGATTTCAAATTAACTAGATCAAGGAGGAGACAATTATGGCAATTAATTTATTTTCGTTGAATAAGCCGGAGGCTGCATTGGTAAGACCACAGATTCAGCCTGCATCTTACAGGCTGAATGCAGACAGCATAAAAGAAAACTGGGGACAGATAAAAACCGAAAGCAAGAAATTAGGGGAGATTTCTAAAGACGGGGTTTATTATGAAAGAGGTGTTTCTTTGGAAGGATTAAAGCATGTTGGGGAATTGGACCGGAGTTACTGCAATTATTCGTCTGAAGTGTTCTTCCGAAATAATACGCCACAGGCAGGGGCGGATGGCAAAGTTATGATAAGCGGTGTTTCTTTCAGTAAAGAAGAAGTGGAACAATGCAGGGTAATGTTACAGGCAGCTGCAGACAGTATAGGGTGCGGCATGGGAAAAGGTACAAATATTGATTATCGGAACTATGCCCAGATGGGTATTGCAGAAAGCAGTGTAAAAGCATATGCCGGCAAACATCTGACAGAGGAACAGGCTGCGGTAGTGAACAAAGCCATGCTGGAGTACAACAAAGCACTGATAGATATGGAGAAACAGTTATTTAGTGAAGGGAATTATGTGCAGTCAGATTATGAGAATCAGTCTGATTATTATGGAACGTTAAGGCTGCTGACAGATGGAGAGATAGAAGCTCTCAACAAGATAAAAGAAGAATTAGGACGTATCACGGGACGTTATTATGAACCATCCGTGAAAGGTGCGACTGCGGTAGTATGTTCTGCTACAAATGAAAAATTAATTGGAAAAATTACAGATCTGTTTAAAAATATGGATATTATGGATGAACAGTCAGTAAATGCTGCGGTAGAAAAATATAAAGAATGGATGCGTCCGGCTTACATAGCCTATGGCATGAATGATACCCATGGTTCTTTGACAAGAGTATTAAATCAGGAGGCAGAGAATTTCAAAAAGCAGATATCCGGGCTGTTACCTGTCGTAAACTATCGTTCTGCAGATTTTAGTGTTTAATACGGATGGAGGAGAAGCTATGAAAATACAATCCAATACAGATTTATTAAGAGTACCGCAGTATGGTACAGAACCAAAAGAGAGAAAAATGTTAAGTGATGCGTTGCCAGCAGTAAATAATCAGGCAGTAAAAGTAACTATTTCAGAAGAAGGATATAAAAGCTACCGTGAAAAAATAGTAAATGGTCCGTCTTTTGATGAAGTTCAGGAACAGAGAAAACGATTGCTGGAAGTAAAACTTTCACCGGATATGAATTATAAATTAACATTATCTGCAAAGATAAACAGTCTGAATGAAGCTGATAAGGAAGCCAAGGGAGTCGATTATTTATCAAATGAAGATAAGCTGGATAATATCATGGAGTCATATGCCTCGCTTTATGATGAGATTGTACAGGGCTATAAGAATGGTACAAGAATAATCAATGTAGCTGATGAAAACAGTGAAAATGGTTATCGTACATTGACGATGAAGGAAGAACTGGACGATTTGGATCGTGCTTACGAACGTGTGGTAAATACAACAGTTTCTATTATGGAGCAGAGTGAGAAGGCTGCCGCAGCATTTGATAAATATTATGCAAAGATTCAGAAAATCGGAGCAGGCAGAGCAGAACTTGCTAATGCGTATGCAGATAGACGTGATAAGATTGAGATGGTACCTGAGAATACGGTGGAAAAAATGATTTCGAAAAGAAATGCGTGGAAGGAAGCCTATATAGGAAATAGAATGTTTGCTGTAGGTGTTAGTATAGGAAAATAGAACCAATTTAAAGGTGGTTATCAAGAAACAACGATAAATAACAGGCTAAGGATAGCGTTATGGTTTCATGGATGAGCAATACCTATGGGAGCATAACGCTATTTTTATATAAAACCTGAATCCGTGAAGTTAATTTATTCAAGGATTCGCAAAAGCCTGTGTTTTCAA
>CAYYZV010000115.1:0-7375 GCA_964476275.1 uncultured Roseburia sp. | reverse complement strand
GTCATTGTTTGTGATCAGGGCGAATATAACCTTTCTTTTGTTGTGTCTGTTTCTAAATTATATGCCAGAACATCTGTTGGAAAAATCAGACATATGAGTGATTTTGTGTCTCTTGCACAGAAAAGTATAGATGAGGCTTATCAGGTTTTTTATTCTATCAGTTTTCCATATATTTTAAAGGATGCAAGCGAAAGAGAAAAACTGCTCTATGAAGCGATACGTAAAGAAGCATCGTCTCCACAGGCAGTAGAAGCCTATTTAAGCGGAATTGGCAGAAAGCAGCCGGTACAGGTGTGTTTAGAAGAGAAAAAACAAGTTTTTACCGGAGTTATTGATGATAAAAAAGAGCAGCTTTGTTTGAAAAAAGATAACTGGGGATATTTAAGCTGCAATGTAAAAACAGATGCAGAATTTATTCAGTTTGAGAAAAATAGTCTTACAGGAGATGACTTTTTGGGAAGCACCTGTTTTTTTGATTATTATATAAAGGCTGATAAACTGCACGCAGGGAGAAATTTTGGGCGCATTGTGTTTGAATTTCCAAATCAGACACTTTGCTGTGAAATAGATGCTACAAGAGCAGAAGAACAGGATTCTAAAAAAAGTGTACATTTTCTGCAATTGCAGTATCGGACCAGATTAATGCAATTATATAATGATTACCGTACCAAAAAGATTGTGACAGGAGTGTGGGCAAAGCAGTCGATAGAGGCATTGGATCAGCTTTTAGAAATGGAGCCGGAAAGAGATATATACCGCCTGATGAAAGCACAGGCATTTCTCGTAAACAGACAGCGGCAGGAAGCCAGCTGGATTTTAGAAGCTTATAAACGTTCGTGCAATGATAAGCATACTCCGGAATGGGGATACTATCTTTATTTATGTACATTGATGGAGCGTGAGGAATCTTATGTGGATCGTCTGACAGCACAGATAGAAGAATTATTCCGGGATTATACGGACAGTTCACTGTTATTTTGGGTGCTTTTATTTTTAAGAGAAGAATATTATAAGAGCAGTGTCCGCAGATTAAAAGCAATTGAACGCTGGATTGAGAGAGGCAGTCAATCACCGTTTTTTTATTTTGAAGCATTTTATTTGTATTGGCAGGACCCATATTTATTGACAAAATTAGAAACATTTGAAATAAAGATTTTAAACTGGGCTGCAAAACAGCAGGCTATTTCAAAAGAAGTGGCAAAGCAGATAGTAAGCCTGATACCAACCTTGAGGACTTATGATGAAAAAGTATTTCGGATTTTAAGAGCCTGCTATGAAGTGGCAGAACAGGAAGATGTACTGACGGCTATTTGCGGATATCTGATTAAAGGACAGCGATTTGCAAAGAAATATCATAAATGGTATGCGCTTGGAGTGGGGAAGGAACTTCGTATTACAAATTTGTATGAAGCATATTTGCTGTCGGCCGACAAAGAGAGTATTGCGCAGATGCCAAAGGCAGTTTTTATGTATTTTCAGTATCATAATACATTGACTTATAAACAGCTGGCATTGTTATATGCTCATATTATAAAAAATAAGGAAGCGTATAAAAAAGAATATCAAAATTACAGGCGGACAATAGAAACATTTGCACTGTCCCAGATGGAAGCCGGTCATATGGACGAGAATCTGGCAGTCATTTATAAGGAAATGCTGTCATTGGGAATTTTAAATGGAAATGTGTCGGAAAAGCTGGCAAATATTCTGTTTGTACATAAATTGGAGATTACAGCAGAGAAGACGTTTTCACGGGCAGTGATTATACAGAAGCAGTGGAAACAGCGCCAAATTGTGCCAATTGTAGAGAAAACAGCCTATTTTCAGGCATATACAGACGAATACTGTATTTTGCTTTTAGACAGCCTGGGACAAGTGTTCGCAGAAGAGACACTCTATAAAGAGGAACCGCTGTTAGAGATACAAAACTATTTTGATATGGGAAGAAAGCTGGTGCCGCAGGAAGCAGCATATTTAGTGCATTTTTTCTATCAAAAGCAAAAAGAAAAGCATTTTTTTGCAGAGGATGAGGAAGCATTTTCTTTGCTCATGAGAGGGGAGGAGATTCACGAAGAATGGAAAGCCGCTATTCTGCCGGAATATGTCAGATGTACACAGCCGAATGAGACAAAAAGCAGCTTGAAAAACTACGTTTGTCATGTAAATTATAAAATAATGTCCGTTGCTGATCGTTCTTTCATGATAGAAAAATTAATAGCGGGTCAGATGTACGATGAAGCATATGAACTGATGCAGGCTTTTGGGTACGATGCTGTAGGAGATGATTTTTGTGAAGCTGTCTGTGGATATCAGATTAAAAAGAGTGATTATGAAGAGGACGAATTTTTGTTGGGACTGGCCTGTGAAGTATTTGCAGGTGATAAGTATGAGGAAACGGTTTTGAGCTATTTGTGCCGGTATTATCATGGACCAATAAGGCAGATGGCAAAAATCTGGGAGGCAGCCCATATATTGGATATAGAAACCTTTGATATAGAAGAGCGAATTGTTACGCAGATGCTTTATTCCGGTGAATATTTAGAGCAGATTGATGAGATATACGAGGTTTATTGCCAAAAAGAAGCAAGTGATTTGGTCTGCAGAGCGTACTTGTCTTATTTTGCCCAAATGTATCTGGTGAAAGATATGGTTACGTCTGAACAGGTATTTTTGCAGATCGAGCATCGGGTTTTCCTGCATCAGGAGGTTGCAGAGGTGCAAAATTATGCATTGCTGAAATATTATTCAGAACAGGAGACGCTTACCGACGGTCAGTTTAAGACAGCAGATGCACTTTTGGAGAAGAACATCTGCAATCATATTTATTTTGCGTTTTATAAGAAACTGGATATACGTCTGAAGATGAAATATTTGCTGCAGGATAAATATTTTGTGGAATACTATGCAAAACCAAAAACGAAGGTGACCATTAGCTATTACATGAATGAGAAAAATTGTGTCGAGGAAGTATTAACAGAGGTTTACGATGGTATTTTTGTAAAATCTTTTGTACTGTTTTTCAGAGATAAGGTTTCCTATTATGTGATGGAAGAAGAGGATGGAGAAAGAAAGGCAATGTTGAGCGGGCAGCTGGAATATCAGGAAGGTGCTGATATGTATTCGAAAAGCCGTTATGAAATGCTGAATGATATTTATAAAAATATTGATTTGCAGGAGCAGGAAAAAGTAAAGGCATTAATGGCTGAATACAGCAGAAGAAAAAAACTGTCGCAGGAGATTTTTAAGCTGTTGTAAAAGGAGGATTACTGGTGACAGAACAGGCTTTTTATATTGGAATTGATATAGATGATACTTATGCGGTGGCCAGTTTTTTTACCACAGGGATGAAAGAGCCGGAAACGTTTAGTATGGTAACCGGAAGTGAAGTATATCAGATACCGGTAAAGATTACAAAGAAAAAAGATACCGAACAGTGGGTGATTGGTGAGGAAGCACAGAAACAGCAAGAGCAGGCTGTGGATAGTCTCTTTAGCCGCGCTTTGAATCAGGAAGAAGTTTTGATACAGGAAGAAAAGTATTTGGCAGAGGAATTATTACTGCTTTATATTAGAAAGCTGATAGGGTATGCAGGAGGACTTCATGGAGTAAAAGCTCTTACAGGTCTGGTTATTTCTGTAGAGCGTCTTAACACAGTAAATGCAGAACTTTTGCAGCGGATTAGACAGAAACTGGGAGTAGAGCGGTCAAAGTTTCAGATGATAGATCGAAAGTCAGCATTTTACTATTTTGCACTCAGACAGCAGGAAAGTTTGTGGCTGCATGATGTCTGTCTTTATGATTACAGAGGTGAGAACCTGACTTGCCTGTGTTTGAAACGGCATATGAATACAAAACCGCAGCTTGTAACGGTAGAAGAACATGTGGCAAAAATAGATGCAGACAGACAGGATGAGTCTTTTTACCAGGTGCTGCAGTCACATATGAAGGGGCATGCGGTATCTTGTGCATATCTGGTCGGAAATGCTTTTGATGGAGGATGGATGAAATTGTCACTGGCTTTTTTATGCCGTGGACGCAGGGCGTTTATGGGAAAGAACCTCTATGCAAAAGGAGCCTGTTATGTAGCTTTGACGGCAGGAGAAGGGCTGGCATGGCCGTATGTTTATCTTGGAGATAATGAATTAAAAGTAAATGTGAACTTAAAAGTGAAAAATTTGGAAAAAGAAGAATTTTTCACGCTCTTGAGTGCCGGTGAAAATGTATATGTGGCAGAAGGACAATGTGAAGTTATTTTAGATGAGAGTAAGGAGATTGCCATTTGGCTTAAGCCTTCAAACAGCCGTGAGGCCAAAGTGGAGAAGCTGATTCTTGGTGATTTGCCGGAGCGGGAAAATAAAACGACACGGCTTCATATATCTGCAAAACCAGAGTCAGATACGCAAATCCGAATTGTGATAAAGGATATGGGATTTGGTGAAATTGTGAAGAGTTCTGGTATGATTTGGGAATCGATTATGTCTGTATAAGGAGGAGAAGTGTGGGAGAGTTAATATTATGTAATGCACCGATTGCTGCGGTACCTTATTATATGGAGGCACTTTCCATAAATCTCTATTCGCTGGAAGAACTTTGTTATGTCATGCAGCATCATTCTTTTTTGCTGGATGAAGAAATTTTTGATGAGGAATTGATTCTGTGGCTGGAAGAAGAAGCGGGAGAAAAAGTGCTTGCTGATAATTTAAGGCAGTCGCTTGAAAAGAAACTTGGCCTTGCAGATTTGGCGGAATGTATTTTTAGGGAAACGGGTTATTTTTCGGGTATCGAAAAGAGACAGATTTTGGAACAAATAAAACAGGTTGAGAATAAATCGGTTTTTGAGAGACGTAAGATGCGGGCAGACCGCTATGCAGAAAGCGGCAAATATGCCAGTGCACTGCAGGAATACCGTATAATTCTCCAAATGGAGGAAGACTGCAGGAAGAATCCGATTATGTGTGGAAATATCTGGCATAATCAGGGCGTGATATTTACCAGGTTCTTTCTTTATAAAGAGGCAAAGGAATGTTTTGAGATGGCATATAAGTATCATATGAATCCAGAGTCCATCCGTGCAGCCAAGGCTGCAGGTGAGCTTTTGGAGGATGCGGCTGATGGAAAGTTTTTGGAAGAAGTGGAAGCTTTAGAGGAAAGAGATACTTTGCAGCAGGTAGTTGAGGAATGGAAAAGGGAGTATCAAAAGGACTGTAAATAGAAAGGTACTGTTAAAAAATGGGCTTTTTTAAAAGTTGGTTAAATCGAAGAAAAGAAAAGAAATTAGAAACAAGATTCGAAGAGATAAGCGATGGTGTTTTACTGGAAGAAGATAAACGGAATGGAAAAAAGGTAGAACATTTTGTAATTGAACGTATAGAACAGATTATTGAAGTTACAAAGGAAATTGAAGAGGAAAAGGCAGAATATCGTGTGGTAACAGCATATTTGAATGATATTTATACGATTGGGAATCTGCCGGAAAAGGAACGTGATATTATTACGGATGTGGCACAGAATATTGTGAATCTGGATCGTGCCAGACAGGAATTTCTGCATGCAGAAAAGAAAATCACAGATGTTCAGTATACGACGATTCAGCAGGAAGAGGCGACTGTGCCAAATACAATAAAGCGTTTAAAGGCCAATGAAGCATATCAGGAAATGTTGAATAAGGATATGAAATATCTGGTAAGAGAACGGGATGAGTGGCTGTTTTATAAAGAAGAATTATTATTGGAAGAAAGACGTCTGCAGAATGGAGTCCGTTTAAGTGTAGGGATAGGAATTGCTACTGCGATCTTGATGGTGGTTTATCAGATGGCTACAGAAAGAAATATGGAATTAGCGTGGACGATATTTTTGTTTGTGATAGCAGTGGTAATTTGTCTGCTTACTTTAAAGATCATGAATGCGCAAAAAGACTATCGGCGGGCAACGAGAAATGCAGACCGTTCTATTCAGTTGTTGAATACCGTTAAATTAAAATATGTGAATGTGACAAATGCGGTTGATTATTGCAGAGAAAAGTTTCATGTGGAAAGTGCAGGCGAGTTTAACCGGGTCTGGGAGGCTTATTTAGAAGCAGTAAAGCAGCGGGAGAAGTTCAATATTAATAACGATGATCTGCGTTATTATAATAATCGTCTGATACGCATGCTGGCAGAGTATAATCTTTATGATGTAAAGGTATGGATTCCGCAGGCATTGGCGTTGGCAGACCATAATGAAATGGTCGAAGTAACACATCGCTTAAATGAGCGGAGACAAAAGATTCGTGCGAGAATCGAAAAGAGCATGGAGGTTGTAAAGAGCCATGCAATGGATGTAGAGGCGTTGATGAAGGATTTATCACCGGAAACAGCAATGCGGGTAGAAGAAATTATGGTAGCTGTAGAAAAATTGGGTGTGAACATTTCAAGGACAAACTGATTTTGAAATTAAGTGATTGAAAACAAAACACATTTTTAACACAATTTTTTCACACAAAAAACACATTTCGAGGTTATTATATAGTTGACTTATTTGAAGCAGTACATATTAAAAAGGAGATTTCTATGAAGCGAATATTAAAAAATGGAATGGTAATGGGATGTGTGTGCGCGATGCTTGTAACCGGATGCGGACAGCAGAACGATGCAGATGTTTTGAATAATACAGAATATCCGGAAACAGAGGCGGCGAAGAAGACGTTTGAAGGAGCAACTTTGATAGAGCTTTCAGACGCAGGGATTCTGGTAGATGGAACAGCTGTTTCCGAGGATGCAGAGAGTGCTGTTTATGCAGCTAAGGATATTGTATACTATGAGGAAGGGCAGGATTTCACCTATGGAGAAGGAGAAGAGGGCGATGCGCATTCAAAAGAGGAAGCAGATGCGCATACAGTTGTGCATATTACAGAGCCTGGAACGTATGAGTTAAGGGGCAGTCTTTCCGCAGGCCAGATTGCGGTTGATTTAGGTGAAGATGCCGAAGAAAATCCGGAAGCAGTGGTGACATTGATTTTAAACGGTGTGGATATTGAATGTTCCGTTGCACCGGCGGTAATTTTTTATAATGTATACGAATGCAGCGATGCAGATACTGAAAATGCCACAAATACAGTAGATACAACGGCGGCAGGAGCAAATGTTTTGATTGCGGATGATACGATAAATAATGTAACAGGTTCTTATGTTGCCCGTATTTATAAACCGGACAGTGTGGTATTAAACGAGGATGGCACCGAGGTAAAGGATGCAAAGAAGCTTCATAAATATGATGCGGCTTTTTATTCCAAAATGACCATGAATATAAATGGGGATGAAAAGGGCACTGGTGAATTAAATATTCAGGCAGAAAACGAAGGGCTTGATTCGGAACTTCATCTGACAATTAATGGCGG
>CAYYZV010000114.1:0-7390 GCA_964476275.1 uncultured Roseburia sp. | reverse complement strand
GGATACGAATAGAAGAATATTTGAGATTGACCATTGCAGGGAGGGCCGTTTGGAGTGCCAGGTAGGAGAGGACTATTTCTATCTGGCACCGGGAGATATTTGCATTCACAAGATGGGAAAGACGGTAAGGGAAGAGATTTTTCCAGCCAGCCATTATCATGGAATTACGATTCAGGTTGATTTGGAAAAATGTCCAACCTGTCTTTCGTGTTTTTTGGAGCATGTGGATGTGGAACCTGTCCGATTGGCCGAAAAATATCATCTGGAGGAAAATTTCTTTTTTGCACTGCGCCAGATGCCTGCGGTTGAACATATTTTTTCAGAATTGTATGAAATACAGGGAGATATGAGAAAAGGGTATCTGGAAGTAAAGATACTGGAGTTGTTTCTATTTTTAGACAGACTGAAACCGGAAGAAAATAGATTAGAACAACGTTGCTTATCCAAAAAACAGGCAGCCCTTGCAAAAGAAGTGTGTCATTATTTGACAGCACATATAGAAGAAAATGTTACCATGGCAGAATTGGCAGAACATTTTGGAGTCTCTGTTTCTTGGATAAAAAGCAGCTTCAGCGGCGTATATGGAATAACGGTATCTTCCTATGTGCGGGGACAGCGGATGCACGCGGCCGCAAAGCTATTGCAGCAGACAGACAGGACTGTTTTTGATATAGCAGGACAGTTTGGTTACGAAAATGCCAGCAAATTTGCAAGTGCATTCCGCAGTGTTATGGGAGTTACGCCGGCACAATATAGAAAAGAATATCATATATAACTAACAAATGTTTGATAAGACTAACGAAATGGAGTCAACTTTCTTTTTTTGGAGTGGAGATAAAATTATTTATTTGTTAGAATCATTCTCGGTACTTGTAAAAGTACTTTTATTTAAACTAATGGGTTAGGTTCAACTAACCCATTGGAAAGATATTTATGAAAGGAGCGTATTTATTTATATGAAAAAGATTGCCATTTATGGCAAAGGCGGAATTGGCAAGTCAACAACCACATCCAATCTGTCAGCTGCATTAGCACATAAGGGATATAAGGTTATGCAGATTGGTTGTGACCCGAAAGCAGATTCCACCAAGAATCTGATGAAAGGCAGACGGATTCCCACTGTGTTAGAGCAGATTAAGATAAAAGGGGAAGACCTGACATTAGAGGATATTGTTTTTGAAGGGTATGCAGGAGTTCTTTGTGTAGAATCCGGAGGACCTACACCGGGAATAGGCTGTGCAGGAAGAGGTATTATTTCGGCTTTTGAAAAACTCGAAGAGTTACAGGCGTTTGAAACGTACAAACCGGATATTGTTATTTACGATGTACTTGGTGACGTTGTGTGTGGTGGTTTTGCGATGCCTATCCGCGGTGGCTATGCAAAAGATGTGTATGTGGTGTCATCCGGTGAGATGATGTCACTATATGCAGCGAACAATATTGCATCTGCAATCCGGAATTTTGGTAAAAGAGGTTATGCACAACTTCGCGGATTGATTTTGAATGCCAAAAATATTGAAAATGAGATTGAAATTGTAAATCAGGCATTGACAGAAATTGGAACAGCTATGGTGCAGTATGTTCCGCGTTCATCAGAAATTCAGGAGGCTGAAAATCAGGGCGGAACAGTATTTGAGTTTTTAACAGATTCAAAAATGCAGCTGGTTTACAGTGAGTTGGCAGACAAGATTATTGCACAGGAATAAAGGATTAAGAAAAGGAGTAAAAGAAAAATGAAAAAAATTGTACCTATTTTATTGGCGGCAGTGATGACAATGAGTCTTTTCGCTGGCTGCGGATCAACTACAGCGGAAAATAATACAGCTGTTAATACAGAAACAGAAACAGATGCAGAGTCAAGTGCAACAAAATCAACAGAGACAACTGCTGTACAGCAGAATGTATCTAACGTAGATATTGAAAACGCTGCTTTTGTTTTAGAATATCCGGCAGATATGCAGGCATTGGGCTATACAGCACCATTAGCATTAGAAGAAGTTCCGGAACGTGTTGTCTGCTTATCAGCAGCTCCGGTACTGGCATTATATGAGATGGGCGTTAATTTAGTTGGTGTACCAAACAGTATGGTTGTTACATGGCCGGAGGATTTGGCAGCAAGTGCATCCAGAGTTTCTTTCTCTGTAATGAGTCCTGATGATTTCGATTATGAAGCAGTCGTTGCCCTTGAGCCGGATTTAGTAATGCTTGCAGTAAATGGTGCAGATACAGCCGGAGCAAAATTAGAAGAACTTGGTATTAATGTATATTATCTTTATGCAGGACATACCGTATCTTATGATTCTGTAAAAATGCAGACAGAAGCATTAATTGATGCATTCTCACTGAATGATGAAGCAAAGGCAGCCGGTGAAGCTATTATGGAGCGTTTTGCACAGGTAGAAGCAAAGGTTTCAGCTGCAAAAGAGGCTTTTGCAGGAAAGAGTGTTATGGTATTACAGTCAGGCAGTGCGGATGTTCATTACATTCAGACAGCAAACGGAACACTTGGTTCTATGCTTCAAATGATTGGTTTTGAAAATGTATATGAAAATGCATCATCATCTATGGTTCAGTTAGATTTTGAACAGGCACTTAGTTACAATCCTGATTATGTTGTATGCGTAGGTGCTTCTGACGCTGCTACACATCAGGCACTTATGGAGGAAGCATTTGCAAGTAATCCGGAATATTGGAATGCAATCGAAGCAGTTGCAAACGATAATGTGATTTGTGTAGATGTTACATATGTTTCAACAGCAGGTATTAATGTTATCGACAACATTAATAACTTAGTCTCTATTATGTCAGAAGCTACGGGTATTTCAGTAGAATAATGGTTGGAATATGGCGGGTTTTTATAGCCCGCCTTTTTTGAGGTAATTATGAAAAAAAACAACAAAAATAAAAACAGGGCAGGAAACAGTCTCTTAAAAACAGGAATAGTTTGGACTGTGTTAGTGGTTGGAATAGCAGTAATGTTTTTAGTGGCAGTAGCGTTGGGAAGTTCCAGACTTTCTTTAAATGATATTTTTGAAGTATTTAAAGGAGAAGCAAGCAATACTGCTCGTGTGATTGTAACGCAGCTTCGTGTGCCAAGAGCAATTCTGGCATTGATGGTGGGAGCAGCTTTATCAGCAGCAGGTGCATTGCTTCAGGCAGTTATGAAAAATCCCTTGGCAGATCCAGGGACAATCGGTGTCAGTGCAGGTGCCAGTACTGCGGCAATTACAGTACTTTTATTGTTTCCAAATCTTACTTATTCAGTACCTTTATTTGCATTTGTCGGCGCAGCCTTTGCCTGTGTCTTAATTTATCTGATGGCATGGAAAGACGGGGTAGATCCTGTACGCATTATTTTATCCGGTGTAGCAGTAAACTCTGTTCTTGGTGGTTATAATGCATTTTTACAGTTACAAAACAGTGACAATTTACAGGGTGTATTATCCTTTATGAACGGCAGCCTTTCAGGTGCAACATGGCAGGAAGTAAAGGTGATGGGAGTCTATGCAGTCATTGGTCTGGTTCTGGCTTTTGGATGTATTAAAAATGCGAATGCATTACAGTTGGGAGATGAAATGGCAAAGAATCTTGGAATCCGAGTGAATTTAAGCCGCGTGGTACTTTCGGCAGTTTCAGCATTTTTGGCAGCAGCAACGGTTTCACAGATTGGCATGATTGGTTTCGTGGGATTAGTTGCGCCGCATATTGCCAGAATGCTGGTGGGCTCTGACTATAAAGTGCTGATTCCTACCAGTATCCTGACGGGAAGTCTAATGGTACTTCTTGCAGATACGGTGGGCAGAAGCATCTGGCCTGGAACAGAGATTCCGGTTGGTGTTATGATGAGCGTATTTGGCGGACCATTTTTCTTATACATGCTGAGAAAGAGAGGTAATTTTAATGGAGCTTAAAGCATCTGCATTACAAATCGGATATGGTGATAAAGTCATCGTAGAAGACATGGATTTAGATATCCAAAGAAATAAAATTACCACGATTATTGGACCGAACGGTTCTGGAAAATCCACGATTTTAAAAGCGGTCACTCGTTTGATTAAATATCAAAAAGGAAATGTGGTCTTAAATGGAAGAGACATTATGGAAATTAAGCCGAAGGAACTGGCAAAAACCATCGGTGTACTGCCACAGATTCATACAGCACCATCGGATTTTCGTGTAAAGGAGCTGGTAAGCTACGGCAGAATGCCGCATCAAAAGATGTTTGCAGGCAAAAGTGCTGAGGATGAGCGCATTATTAAATGGGCAATGGAGGTAACCGGAACATGGCAGTTCCGTGATAAGTCTATTTACGAAATTTCCGGTGGAGAGTCTCAGCGAGTATGGATTGCCACCGTTTTGGCGCAGCAGCCGGAGATTCTTTTTTTGGATGAGCCGACCACCTATCTGGATATTGCCCATCAGCTGGAAACGATGCAGCTGGTAAAAAAATTAAACCGTGAAACCGGAATCGGTGTGGTTATGGTGCTGCATGATTTAACACAGGCATTAGAGGTCAGCGATCATATTGTTGTAATTAAAAATGGAAGAAAATACAACGAAGGTGTGCCTGAAGAGGTTATTACAACAAAGATGATGAAGGATGTTTATGATGTAGATTGTGAAATTATCAATCTGCCAGAGCGCAAGAAGCCGCTGATTGCTTATAAGCAGCTTGCGTAAGATTTAAAAGATTCAGAAAGGCATGAATATATGGGATTAGATGGAAAGAAAATGTTAGGCAAAATGAAGCGTCTCAGTCAGACTGCCAATATGAAACAGGTAAAGCCGTTGTCATATGCACTTTTTCCGGGGTATCACTGTCCTTTGATGGGAGCAATGCTGACGATTAAGGAAATTGATAATTCAGTAATGGTTGTCATTGGACCGGACGAGTGTGCTTTTTATACCAAGCTGGCGACAGCAGGAGGAACCATGCAGGCAAATGGCTGTGAAATGGTATCCGTAGTTTTGGATCAGCATGATGTGACCTTTGGCTGTCAGGAGAAGATGGATGAAGCTTTTGCAGAACTGATGGAAGAATTTGAACCAAAGGCAGTATATTTGGTTACTACGTGTGTGGTTGAAGTGATTGGTGATGATATTGAAGCTATGGCAAATCATTATGCCAGACAGTATGGACTGCCTGTTATTGTGGTACATGCAGAAAACTTTAAAACGGACGATCACCTACCGGGAATTGAGCATACGATGGATGCCAGTATCGAAATCATGGAACCGCAGCCGGTTTGTGACTGTGTGAATATTTTGGGATTGCGTCTTGGTGATTTTACCAAAACAGAGGTATACCGCTATTTAGAAGAAAGCGGCATAGAAATCAGTATGATGCTGCCGGGAAAATCTTCTATAGAAAAAATCCGTACAGCACCGGAAGCGAAATGTAATATTGTAGTACATCCGGTAGGTCTTCCATTAGCGAAGAAAATGGAAGAGAAATTTGGTACGCCTTATGTAGTGTTTGAGCGATACTCAGATCCTGACCGTATCTTTGACTGTTATAAAGAGTTGTATAAGGTTTTAGGAAAAGAATTGCCGGATTCATTGAAAACGCTTTATGACAGTATGAATGAAAAAATAAATTCAGCCCATCCGACACTGGCTGGCAAAACCTATATCAGCGGAAATACGGCTCTCTGCAACTATGAATTACATAGCTTTTTAGCGGACAGATTGGAAATTTCGCCATTGCTGCTTCAGATTTCAGATTTGGATGATGATAGTATCGAATTCCGTAATAAGCTGTTAGAAAAGTGTGACCCTTATGTGACACGTGCTGCGAATATTACAGCTATGAAATATTTATATCCGGTTTTAACGCCGGACTTTAACATAGGCGCAGGAAGTGCTGTGGAGATGAGAAAGTGTGGAATTACTATGGTAAGAATGATGAAAGCTTATAACACACTTGGGTTTGAGGTCTGTGAGATGGTAGTAGATGCATTTATGCAGGCTGACAGAGAGAGCGCAATGATGAAAGGAGGAGCAAGACATGGGTTTATGTAGATTTTATCCTTCCCCTTCTGACCGTATGGCGATTATCTGGTCATTAATGCCAATTAAAAATGCGGTAGTATTGGAATATGGACCGGCCGGAACGACACATTTTGGCGGAGGCCTTTACAGCAGTCTTGGAATTGATTTAGATAGGTCTCTTTTTACAACACATATCAGTGAAGATGATGTAATCATGGGAGATGTGTCCCGTTTGGAAAATGCGATTTTAGAGATTGATGAGGCTTATCAGCCGGAAATTATTTTTGTGGTGGCTTCTGCAGTCATTGCAGTCATCGGCAGTGATATTAAGGGTGTATGTCAGTATATGCAGGAACAGGTAAACGCCCGGCTGATTTCTTTTGAAGAAGGCGGTTTCCGCGGAAATTACACCTACGGTTTAAAATCTGTTTATCGTATGCTTGCAAGAGAGGTAGTAAAACCAGGAGAAAAGAAAGAAAAGACTTATTCGATTCTTGGAGCGTCAGCAGGTTCTTTCCGTGTTCGCAGCGATGTATGGGAAATGAAAGAACTGATGCGGGAAGCATTTGGATGGGAATGTCAATATACAATGGGATTGGAAGGTACCGTAGAGGATATTGAAAATGCAGGAAGTTCTGCACTTAATTTGGTCATTCGTACCGAGGCTCTTGAGGCGGCAGAGCTGTTAAAAGAAAAGTGTGGTACACCATATTTTTATGGCACACCTTATGGCTATGCCGGAACCTTAAAATGGCTTAATGACATTGCACAGATGATTAGTGAAGAAATTAATCCAAAACTGGTAGAGAGACTGAAAGATAAGATGCTTATGCTTACACCGTCTACAGGCGGTCCAATGGCTATGATGCGCAGAGAAAAGCCTTTTGCCAGCTTACAGGGAGATTATGACACGTTGCTTGGCTTTAAGCAGGCATTAAAGGAAATGGACATTGAAGTAACAAATATGATTTGCAGTCACAGCTTAAAGGCAATTGAAAGCAAAGATGAAATGATTCGTTTCTGTTCAAAGGAAAAGGAAAGAATTGAATTGTTCAGAAGCTTGAAAGGTCAGTGGTGTCTGGGAAGCGATGAGATGATGCGTTATTGCACGGAAGAAGATTATTTTACCTTAATCAGTGCACCATTTGTATCAAAACCTCAGGCGGCAAGTCATCTTCCTTTCATGGGCGAAAAGGGAATGGATTATCTGGTAGAGCTGAAGAGCGAATATTTAAAGAAATTTAATTTATAGAATATAGCAAATACGTATTGACGAGGCGTACTATAAGTTGTAGTATGTTAATATACTACAACTTATAGAATGAAGGAGTTAAAATGGCTGAGTTAAGAATGGGAACAGCAGAGGCTAAATTTGCAGATATTATATGGGAAAATGAGC
>CAYYZV010000113.1:0-7492 GCA_964476275.1 uncultured Roseburia sp. | reverse complement strand
TCCCAAACCAGGCGCTCTAGCCAAGCTGAGCCACACCCCGAAGGTTTTTATTTGTTGTCTTGTTTTTGTTTCGTTTGTTTTGTGTTCCTCAAGACAAGAGTTATTATATAACGTGTAAAAAAAAATGTCAACACTTTTTTTAAAGTTTTTTTCACTTTTTTGCATTTGTTCAAAATGCATATATAATATACACAACTAAAACAGTTTTAGTGCAAAAACTCTAAACAAAAGTGTGCCATTCCCTCTTTATCGATGTCCATAATGATATAAGAAGGCATTTTCCCATCCTGTCTCGGATAAGAAATACTTCCCGGATTTAAAATTATCAGGTCATCTGTCATCTCCAAAACCGGACGATGTGTATGTCCAAACATGACAATATCTGCTCCTCTTGCAATTCCTTCTCTCTTAATCCGCTCTATTCCTGCATTTACATAATAATAGTGCCCGTGGGTGAAAAAAATTTTATATTTCCCAATTTTTATTTCCTTCTCCCCCGGCAGGCTGCTGAAAAAATCATTATTTCCAGCAACCACCTCTACCGGACACTCTGCCACCACTTCAATATAATCCTCGCGTCCTTCTGCATCTCCTAAATGAATCAGCAGATCCAACGGCTTTTCCTTTTCTAAAACAATATCTAAATTATCATGGTTTCTATGTGTGTCACTTACAATTAGTATTTTCATCTATTTTATTCCGTATGCAATCAATTTTTCTCTCATTACCCGCAGTGCTTTCCCACGATGGCTGATGAGATTCTTCTCTTCCTCACTTAACTCTGCGGTAGAACAGCCATATTCATCCACATAAAAAATCGGATCATAGCCAAATCCATTACAGCCTGCAACTTCATAGCCTATATAACCTTCAATGGTCTCTCTTACAACAATTGCCTCTTTATTTGGCAATACTGCTGCAATCGCGCAGACAAAGCGGGCACTGCGCTTCTCCTTAGGCACTCCCTCCATCCGGTCTAAAATGGCCTGATTTTTTACAGAATACGGCGTATCCTCTCCCATATACCTTGCAGAATAAATCCCCGGCTCTTTATTCAGATAATCTACCTCTAATCCAGAGTCATCTGCCAGTACAATATCATCTGAAAACGCTGCAATGGCCTTTGCCTTAATCACCGCATTTTCTTCAAACGTAGTTCCATTTTCTTCTACGTCCACGCTGATTCCTGCCTGTTTCATAGATACAATTTCTGCATCCATATCTGCCAGAATATCGCGGATTTCTTTCATTTTTCCTTCATTTCCTGTTGCAAACACAATACGGTTCATTTGTTTCCCTCTCACTTTATCGATTCTTACTAAATGCTTTAATACATAAATTGCAGTCTATCACATCTTTTACATTTTCCCAGTCTCTTCCATTGGTACTGATATATCCCAGTCCATCCTCCGTATCTACATTGGCAGTTGCCTTATCTGCCACATACTCGATTGCCAGCGGATGTACTGCATCCGGGGTCATAATATGCAGAATCACTGCATACTGCTGCCCTTCATCAATATTAATTTCCTGACTAAAATCAATGGTATAATATCCTGCATTTTTCAATTTTCCGGAAGCCACCGGAATACGATTATTCAAAGACTCTTCATCTGTAAAATCTGTTACTACAAAAAGCTCATATTCAGAATCCCTTCCTGTTGCATAAAAACTAATTGCTTTTAATACTTCATCAGACTCTGCTGTAAAGACATTTGCACCAAAAATACTTTCTTTATTATAGCCTAACTGACCAACCCAGCCACATAAATCGCTCTGATAAATATGGTCATAATTATCCACGCCATCCACTCTTGTATAGGATACATTATAAGTGCCAATATTCGTATCATAATAAGAAATATAGAAGAATCCCTGTTCGCCAAAGCTGCTGCCCCAGCTGTTCTGACAAATAAATGCTCCATCACCTTCCAAATTTACAGAAAAGTTTTCCTTTGAATAATTATCGTCCCAGCCAACGATTACAACATCATGATTCGGCTTTTCCGTACCGATGTAACAGTACGCATTTGTCTGTGAATTATAATACGGTGATTCTGATTTTGCACTTGTTAATGCACTATAAATAGAAGTCTGCACGCCGCCATAGCGGAATACTGCCTCTTTTATTTTTTCATAATCCTTAGCCGCAATTACCTGCATTTCCTGTACATGTTTTACGGTTTCTAAACTCTCGTTTGTTTTTCCATCCCCATAAGGGTCTTTTTCTGCTAAGACCGGTCCTGCCCAGGATGCCAGATAAGCCATTCCCATCGTGTATTCGCCGCCGTCCTGCTGTGTTAAATTAAATCCATTCATAAGCGTCATGTGATCCACTGAAAACTGGTAACTCTCCTCCGGCAGTAAAGAAGACTCGATGGCACCAAGTGCCGCAAAAGACCAGCATGTGCCGTTACTTCCCTGATTTCTGACATCTGACACACGCAGACGTTCCCTTAAATCATATTTTGTAGGTATAATCGAAGTATTATTTTCCGCATCGGCTGCCTGTGCTCGGTTTTCTTCCATATTCCAATTATAGGAATAATTCATATAAGAAGAAATATCTTTTAAACTCACATATAAGTTATTGTTCTCATTAATAAGCGGAGAGATAATCGGCATCTTTTCACCATTTACCTCAACCGTTTCTTCCTCTAGCTCAAATACCAATTTACTGCTGTGCTTTTCCAAAACCAGTGTATTTCCTTCATATACATGTGCACTGCAATTTAACGCATCCGACAGCATTTGTGCCGGAAGCATAATATTCAGGTCATCATTCATATAAAAGCTATATTCTTCGTTTGTATATTCCTTATTATCAATAATAATGGAAAGTAAATTTTCATTTACACTATCTGCAATCAATGGATTCCATGTCTCTTCCTGAATCGAAGCCCCACGAAAACTGCTTATCTGCTGATAATCTTCTGCAAACGAATTAAATTTCATAAGAAATCCAATTACTAACACAAGAGTAAAGGCAATATATCTCTTTATATACTGCATAATGCTCACTCCTTACTCACTATTCTTCCCTTTTTGAGCGTTTTGGCGGCTTTGGACCCCAAAACTGATAAAAATATGTTTTTAACATTCCGTTGTAAATTTTACGGTTTTTATCTGCTTTACGGCCTATATAACGCTCCGTATCTTCATAACTGGTGATTAAAAACATCGACCATGCATCCAGCTTTTGATAAGCTGCACCAATTTCTGAATACAATTTTGGCAAATCCGCCTTTTCCTCTAAACGTTCACCATAAGGTGGATTGGTGATTACAAATCCATACTTTTTCGGATGGCGTAAATCAGCCACTGCCCTCTGTTGGAAATGTATCATATGTTCTACGCCTGCCCGCTTTGCATTTTCTCTGGCTGCTTTAATTACCTCGCCGTCAATATCATATCCCTGAATGTCAACTTCCACGGTCGTATCAATCATATCTTCTGCTTCCTGAACACACTCATACCAAAGCTTTTTTTCGATGAGGTTCGTCCATTTCTCCGCTGTAAACTCACGATTCATGCCCGGTGCAATATTTGCCGCAATCATAGCCGCTTCAATCGGAAATGTTCCGCTGCCGCAAAACGGATCGACTAAGATACGGTCAGGTCTCCATGGCGTTAATAAAATCAATGCTGCCGCCAGCGTTTCTGTCAACGGTGCCTTGCTTGTCATAGTACGGTATCCGCGCTTATGCAGCGATTCACCGGAAGTATCAATCGCAACGGTCACCTCATCCTTTAATAAAAAAATACGTACCGGATAAGGTGCTCCATCTTCTGCAAACCATTCTTTATGGTATTTCTGCTTCATACGTTCTACCATTGCTTTTTTTGCGATGGACTGAATATCAGAAGGGCTGAATAATTTACTATTAATAGAAGATGCTTTTTTCACCCAGAACTTACCATCCTCCGGTATATAGGTCTCCCATGGAATCGCTTTTATTCCCTGAAATAACTCTTCAAAAGTAGTTGCCTTAAATCGTCCAACCTGAATCATGACACGTTCAGCGGTACGCAAAAATATATTAGCGCGGCAAATCGCCTCCTCATCTCCTAAGAAGGTGATTCGTCCGTCTTCTACTTTAGAAATCTCATAACCAAGATCATAAATTTCTCTTTTTAAAACTGCTTCTAATCCAAAATGGCATGGAACCAAAAGTTCAAATGTTCTCATACGTGCTCCTTTAATATATAAAAAGTATATAACCATTATTTTTTATTATGTGTCTATCTTATCGATTATATTTTTACCTGTCAATCGTTAAATCGACTTATTTCCAATTGCTTTTGTACCGCCGATAACCGTATAAGTCGTAATGCCTCTTTTCGAAAGCTTTCTGGCCGCCAAAAGACTTACATTTCCGTAATCACAGTACAAAATATACACCCGCTTCCCACAAAATTGGTTCAGCCACCTTTCGTCTTCTGAATACGGAATATTTACAGCATTTTTATAATGATACTGCAAATATTGGCGCCTTTCTCTTACATCAACAACGATTGCATTCTTTTCCCGCCTTATCTGTTCTATCTCTTTCGGATGCAGCATATAAAATGACATAATTCCTCCAATTTAAAAGCAGGCTACAATTATATTGTAACCTGCTATGGCTTTTATTCTATCATATGCCGTTTTTCCATTCCGAAAACTTGTCTTTTAATTAAAACTCATATCCATTTCTGGCATTCTGAGCAGATTTATTAGAAGATTTATTAGAAGACTTATTTTCTGATTTGTTTGTTCCGTTCTGCATACCTTTGTTTTGAGAATTATTCTGGGAACCATTCTGCGCACCTCTGTTCTGAGTGCTGTTCTGTGAATTATTCTGATAATTGTTCTGACCGTTCTTATTCTCTGTGCTATTTTTTGTACCACAATTTGTGCTTGTGTTCTTTGCCATTTTCTGTGCCTCCTTCATGTTAAGTACAGCTTGTTTGCTGTAACTATAGTATTTGAATTCAGCTCAAAAATATTCACTCGGAAAAATTTACCATTTTAAATATCTACATCTGATAATACAATAAATTATCACGCAGCTCCTGCGTAATCACACCGCCCGCTTTCTTGTATTTCTCATAAACACCTGTAATTCGCTGTACTTTCTTAGCTGTTTCCACCTCATAACGGGACATCGCATTTGTATACATCGGATTAGGCTTCAATTCTGCACGAACATCCTTGGTAAATGGACAATACCTCACCAAAATATCTCTAACAATTCGATTCAAACGGAAACTTCCCTTTGATTCATATTTTATAAGGTTTACATAATCTTTCACAAATACTTCACGATAATTATTGCGTGCCCTTGTCAGCTGGCTCTTAATCTTTTCCTTCGCTTCCGGTGATAACTCATGATTTTTTCGATAAAACTGGATATAATCACAGTATTCCGACGTAAGCGATTTTTCCCGAATATCATTCCAGTGAACACCCTGCTCTTTTCTGCAGATTTCCCAACGGAAACGTCCAACCGTCTCTATCATCATTTCATCCATATCCGCCGCAGTAAAAATCGGGAATAAAAATCTAGCTGATGTTGCACGTTTTACACCTGCGGTTTCCTGCCACATCATTGCTTTTGTTCCGGCATTCGGCATCAAAATAATATCCGGAAGAATTTCTTTCATAATAATCTCACTATTAATGCCCTTAGCCGGGTCTGAGAATATATCTTCTCTATAAAATACAGAAAAATCAACCTTACGGACTTTATCCAAAGCCTCTTCCAGTTTCTCTGTTGTCACCAGCATCTTATCAATCGAATTAATTAAATCGTATTCGCCTAAAATAGGACAAAACGTTGTAATTTTACCGTATGTAATTCTGTTACCGGAAGAAAACATATTTTTTATTTCAAATTTCAGCTTTTCTTCCTGATTATTTAGCATTCCTTGCACTTCATCCGGCCGAATCGCCCCGCTTTTGCGCTGTTCTGCAATATATGCCGGATAATCCATATCAAATTCATTCTTAGAAGGCTCTTTTCTGCCCTCATAAATCTCCTTTAACCACGAAAAAATCGTATATATATGTTCTGAATTACACATTTCCAAACGATTTGTCAATTCATATAATACATTCACATTCTCTTCGCCAGCCAGCTGCGGTTCCATAAATCCAAAATTAAAAAACATTTTAAGTGTTGGCGTTGGTTCTAGCTTTTCTTTTACAATACGCAAAAAAGCTCTTGTATATACATCATAAAAAATCGGTGTCAGCTGTCTGCGAATGGTATATGCTTCGTTTTCTGTAGAAAACATATCCGGCAAATTGCGAAATGCTTCAATTTTTTTACGCACTTCTTCAATTCCCGCTTCTTTCATACCCGCAAAGCTTAAAATATGTGCCAGACAATCAATATCTTCTCTTACAACTCCAGCATATAATAATTCTGCCTTTTTCATATCCTCTGTTTCTGCTTCAGTTACAGATACTGTATCGAAATTATAATTCTGGTATTGATTGATTCTGTATGCAAGCAATTTCTCATCAAAAAACTTCATTTTTTCAATAAACTCAATAATGAATTCCATTGACTTTCTGATTGGATCAACATTTAAGTTTCTAGCTTTTGCACGTTTTACTAAATCAAAGAATAAATGAAAAATATCATTTTCTGATTCAGATAAAAGAATATCCTTATTATATAAAAGATATGTTTCCATTTCACCGATACCCTGCGTAACACGCCGCATCTGTGCCGATGCCTCCATAATCGCACCGATACTTAGACTATCCTCTTTTTCCATCAAATGAATGTATTCCATCATGTAATTTTTCATCAAACTGATACTGCTGTTAATTTCCCAGTTTTCCGCCTTATGCTTCATCGTTAAAGGCTCAAAATGTTCCATTCGGGCAAAAGGTTGTTCTTCCAGTTCAAATTGAGCACAAATATTATTATATTCATTATAAATTGATTCTACAAAAGCATGAAACTGCCGCGTTTTTAACTGTAAATCTGCATATAAACAGAACATCTGATGACGCTGTTCGAGGGCTGTCTTCAAAAAAATACTGCGCAGTCGCGGCTGATACATGAGCATTCGTTTTAAATCCTCATAATTACTGCAGGTAAATACTGCTAAAGTCACATCTGTCTGCGCAATATAGTCGCATGGGAAATAATCACTCGCTAAAATGCCTATTATCGAATTTCTTCCTAATGCTATTTCTGCAAAATCAAACTTCTGAATAACAGTACCTTGCTGTATCAAATACCATTCCTTTACATTATCTCGTCTCTTTGCAATAACATCATTTGCCTGTACCTTCAGTATCTCCATATGCTTATACCTGCCGCTTTCATTAAATATACGTTTAGCAATACCCACTTCTTTTATATTACAACATATTCCTCCCAAATGCCAATCTTTTGTAAAAAAGAACCAAAAACAAAAACCTTCTGTTTCTTCAATAAAAAAACCGGAACTACTGTTCCGGCATTTCCTACGTGCGCGAGAAGATTCGAAC
>CAYYZV010000112.1:4869-7538 GCA_964476275.1 uncultured Roseburia sp. | reverse complement strand
GGGAAAATGAACCGTTAGATGGCTTTGACCCATATTCAAATAGTAAATCCTGTTCAGAGTTGGTAACCCACAGCTATATCAACTCTTTTTATGCCGAAATGGACGTGGCAGTATCCACGGCCAGAGCCGGAAATGTGATCGGCGGCGGTGATTTTGCAAATGACCGAATTATTCCGGACTGTATCAGGGCAGCAGCAGAAAAACGAGATATTATCGTGCGCAATCCGCATTCTACCAGACCATATCAGCATGTGCTAGAGCCGCTGGCGGTTTATTTGATGATTGCAAAAGCACAGTATGAGGACAAAAAATATGCCGGATTTTATAATGTAGGACCGGATGATTGCGACTGTGTCACAACCGGAGAATTAGCAGATATTTTTTGTGAAAAATGGGGCTGTGGAATGAAATGGGTGAATCAGTATGATGGCGGACCACATGAAGCGAACTTTCTGAAACTGGATTGCTCGAAAGTAAAACGGACTTTTGGGTGGTCACCAAGGTGGCATGTGTCAGAAGCGATAGAAAAAACGGTGGAATGGTCAAAGGCTTATTTTGCAGGAGAAGATATTACAGCGTGCATGGACAGGCAGATTCAAGAATTTTTTAGAAAATAAAGACTGCATCTGTGTCAGAAGAAACGCAGACAGAGGGAGGGCATAAATGTTTGAAAATATGACAGAAACACAGGCAAAACAGCAGATTTTAGACATGGTAGCTGAATACTGTGACACTTATCATAATAAAAAGAAGGATTATCAAGAAGGACAGCGCATTCCGTATGCATCCAGAGTATATGATCACGAAGAAATGTGCAATTTGGTGGATTCTGCATTGGAATTTTGGCTGACCGCCGGCAGATATACGGAAGAGTTTGAAAAAGCTTTTGCAAAATATTTGGGAGTGAAATACTGTGCACTAGTAAATTCCGGTTCTTCTGCAAACTTAAATGCGTTTATGGCACTTACTTCTCCACTATTAGGAGAACGTCAGGTAAAGCGCGGTGATGAAGTGATTACGGTAGCAGCAGGATTTCCGACTACAGTGACACCGATTATCCAGTACGGTGCAGTTCCGGTGTTTGTGGATGTAACGATTCCACAGTATAATATTGATGTAAGCATGTTAGAAGAAGCATTATCTGAAAAAACAAAAGCGGTCATGATTGCCCATACTTTAGGCAATCCGTTTGACTTAAAAGCAGTAAAGGAATTTTGTGATAAGCATAATTTGTGGCTGGTAGAGGATAACTGTGATGCATTAGGTTCGAAATATATGATAAATGGAGAAGAACGATTAACCGGAACAATCGGAGATATCGGGACCAGCAGTTTTTATCCACCGCACCATATGACGATGGGCGAAGGAGGAGCAGTTTATACAAATAACCCACTTTTAAATAAATGTATCCGCTCTTTCCGTGACTGGGGCAGAGATTGCGTCTGTGCTTCCGGACAGGACAATTTATGCGGACATCGGTTTGATAAGCAATATGGCGAGCTTCCATTAGGCTATGACCATAAATATGTATATTCTCATTTTGGCTATAATTTAAAGGCAACAGATATGCAGGCAGCAATTGGCTGTGCGCAGATTAAAAAGTTTCCATCCTTTGTAGAACGCAGAATTTATAATTTTAAGCGTTTACTGGAAGGTCTTAAGGGTTGCGAAGAGAAATTGATTCTGCCAAAAGCTTGTGAAAATTCGACACCAAGCTGGTTCGGTTTTCCATTAACCTGCAAAGAGGGCGTGGATCGCAACAATGTGGTGCCTTATATCGAAAGCAAGGGTGTGCAGACAAGAATGTTATTTGCAGGAAATCTGACCAAGCATCCATGCTTTGACCAGATGCGGGCAGAAGGAACGGGATACAGAGTAGTTGGTGATTTAAAGAATACGGACTATATTATGAACAATACATTCTGGGTAGGTGTTTATCCGGGAATGACAGATGAGATGATTGATTATATGGCGAAAGTAATCCGCGAGGCAGTAAATTAATAGGTGAGTTTATGCCATATGGAAAGATAGAGGATTTGATATGAAGCAGCGATTAGCAGATTATGTGGCAGATTTTTTAACAGCACATGGAATCAAAGATTGTTTTATGGTGACAGGCGGCGGTGCCATGCACTTAAATGATGCATTAGGCCATAAAGAGGGACTTTGCTGTACTTATAATCATCATGAACAGGCAAGTGCTATCGCGGCGGAAGCTTATGCGAGAGTGAATAACCGCATGGCTGCAGTCTGCGTCACGACAGGACCGGGAGGGACGAATGCGATTACCGGTGTATTAGGCGGCTGGCTTGATTCAGTACCGATGTTTATATTATCCGGACAGGTACGCTATGATACAACTGCACGTTATATGGCTCAGTTTGCAGATGGGTATTCATATCGTGCAGTCGGAGATCAGGAATATGATATTGTAAAATCGGTTGCTCCCATGTGTAAATATGCGGTTATGATAGAAGAACCGACAGAGATTCGTTATCATTTGGAAAAAGCGTATTATTTGGCAATGACAGGCCGCAGAGGACCAAGCTGGATTGATATTCCGGTAAATTTCCAAGGATTTTATATTGAAACAGAAGACCTCAAAGGGTTTAATGCTATAGAGGAGGGATATGTGGATGAAAATCCTGCACCTTCCAAAGAAATTGTAA
>CAYYZV010000112.1:0-4769 GCA_964476275.1 uncultured Roseburia sp. | reverse complement strand
GCAGTTGGAAGAAAGACAGTTGAAAGAAATGCAAATGACAGATGGGCTCAACGAGAGAATTGTCATTGCAGATACAGTTGGTAAGAAACCGTGTTTTACAGGTACAGAGTGGATAACCAAGTGTCAGGAATGGAAGGCGAATTATCCTGTCACGATGCCAAAACACTGGGAAGAAGATGGTAACTATGCGAATGTATATGCTTTTATCAAATATTTAAGCAGCAGACTGCCGGAAGGAAATATGACAGTCGTATCAAACGGCAGTGCCTGTGTCGTAGGCAGTCATAATTATGAAATACAGCGAAATGCCAGATTTTTGATTAACAGTGCTGTGGCGAGTATGGGATATGGATTGCCGGCGGCGATTGGAGCATGTATCGCTCATGACAGACAGACTACAATCTGTTTAGAAGGTGACGGAAGTATTATGATGAATCTGCAGGAATTGCAGACAGTCCTTACGAATCAGCTTCCGATTAAGATTTTCTTAATTAATAATGAGGGATACCATTCCATCCGTCAGACTCAGAATAATTTATTTGGTCATCACTGTAAGGTGGGAATCGGTCCGGAAAGCGGCGATTTATCGTTCCCAAGTTTTAAGAAATTAAGTGAAGCATTTGGTTATACTTATATAGAAGCACATAGTAATGCAGAAATGAAACAAATGGTAGATAAGGCATTGGAGATGGAGGGAACGGTTTTCGCTGAGGTCTTTGTGTCACCGGAGCAGAACTTCGAACCAAAGAGTGCAACGAAGCGACTAGAAGATGGTACTTTAGTAAGTCCGCCGTTAGAGGATTTGGCACCATTTCTGCCAAGAGAAGAGGTGCTGGCGAATTTATTTGTAAAGCCGGTCTAAGAAACATGTAGAGATTGTGGAATATTGACAAGAATAGTGGAGCATCCGGTTAAAATCTAAATAGAGTTTTGATCGGGTGCTTGTTTTGACTGGAAATTTTGTTGGAAACTTGCAGAAAGTATGGATTCGTGCTACATTAGAAATATCTACAGGCGATAAATACAGCAGATTGCCTGCAAAGATTATGCATATAATACTTTATAAGCACTGCAATTTTGCAATGCTTGTGTCATACGTTCAGAGAAATCTGAAGTGTCTATAATACAATACTTGAATCACTTTCTTACACCATTTGACAATGAGAGTCAGATGGTTGTCTGGACAGTAACAAGAAATCCATTAGAATAAAAATTAAAGTAACGATTGCCAGTAGAGGATATATTGGTATAATTTTTGTAGGACGTATTTTCTGTATGGTTACGGAAGGAGAACCATGGAAAAAGATGTAAGATGGAGTACCTTTTTTGAGGACAATTGCCGTTATGCGGACATCATTAACGGACTTGGGTGTGCCGGTTTGCAAATCGTCTCGGGCGAAGATTTAGCAGAGGCAGATACTAAATCAGGTACAAAAGCAAGGGATTTAATCCGTAAAACAGCATTTGGAATGAATTTTGCCATTATAGGGATTGAAAATCAGGATGAGGCTGACTATGAACTGCCTGTGCGGATTATGAATTATGATGCAGTACATTATAAAAAGCAGGTATCCAAAATTAGCAAAAAAGTAAAAGCAAATGCAAAGGGATTAGAACCGGGTGAATATATGTATGGCTTTCGGAAAGACAGTAAGCTGTTTCCGGTAGTGACATTCGTTTTGTATGCAGGTTTAGAACCATGGAAAGGACCCAATCGGCTGCATGATATGATTGATTTTACAGATATACCGGAATCTTTAAAAAATATGGTATCAGATTATAAGGTACAAGTGGTCGATATACGAAGATTAAAAGATATCAGTATATTCAAAACTGATGTACGGCATGTATTTGAGTTTCTTCGTTGTTGTGAAGATAAAAAGGCCTTATTTAATTTGGTAACAGGAGAAGATTACTATCAAAATGTAAGTGAAGATGTATATGAAGTGATTGTAAAGTATGCAAATACGAAAGGACTTGTAAAAATGGACAAGTATAAAAATGAGGATGGAGGGATAGACGTGTGTAAAGGAATTCGGGATTTAATAACGGATAGCAGAGAAGAAGGAAGAACCGTAGGGCAAAAAGAAGGCATTGAATTAAAATGTAAAGAAATTATTGTTAAAATGCTAAAAAAAGGAATGTCAATAGCAGATATTTGTGAGATAACGGAATGCGATACAGACTATGTAGAGCAGATTCGACAGTCGATGTAGGCATGTTATAAAATTGAAAGTAAGTGGGGCATCCGGTTAAAATCTAAATAGAGTTTTGATCGGGTGCTTGTTTTATTTGTAAATTTTGTAAATAGATTGAGTACATTGTAAAAATGTGTTATTATAAAAATAGTGTGGGGAGGAAGGAGCTGCTAAATTGCGGTAAGGGCTGTTTTATGAAGCGTGTTGTAATAACAGGACCGACAGGTGCTATTGGTGTGGCACTCATACAGGAATGTATGAACTGTGGTATAGAGGTAATTGCAGTAGTACGTCCGGATTCAAAAAGAAAAGAAAATATTCCTTGCAGTGAACGTGTTCAGGTGGTAGAGTGTGATTTGGAACATTTGTCGAATTTGCCGGAACTGGTCAGAAAGCCATGTGATGTTTTTTATCATTTGGGCTGGGATGGCACGTTTGGGAATTCCAGAAACAATATGCAGGGACAGCTTTCGAATATTCAGTATACATTAGATGCAGTAAAGGCTGCAAAGCAGTTAGGCTGTAAGCGATTCGTAGGAGCCGGTTCTCAGGCTGAGTATGGAAGAACAGAAGAAAAGTTAAACGCATCCGTACCGGCTTTCCCAGAAAATGGCTATGGAATTGCTAAGCTGTGTGCGGGACAGATGAGCCGTATTCAGTGTGAGCAGGAGGGCATGGAGCATATCTGGACCAGAATTTTAAGTATTTATGGACCTTACGACGGAATGAATACCATGGTGATGTCTGTGATACGGACATTGCTGAACGGAGAAAAGCCTTCTTCCACTAAGGGAGAGCAGCAGTGGGACTATCTTTATGCCAAAGATGCGGGTTATGCGCTGTATCTTTTAGGTGATAAGGGTATAAATGGGAAAACTTACTGCATTGGCAGTGGAAAAACAAGACAATTACGAGAATATATAGAGATGATTCGCGACCAGATAGATAAGAATCTGCCACTCGGCATAGGAGAGATACCTTATGCGAAGCAGCAGGTCATGCATCTGTGTGCGGATATTACGGATTTGGAAAAAGACACCGGTTTTGCACCTCGGTATGAGTTTGAAGAGGGGATTGCAGAGACGATAGAGTGGGTGAAGAAGTATTATGAAAAAGATTAGCATTATGATTCCCTGCTATAACGAAACGGATAATGTGATTCCGATTAGTGAGGCAGTGGTAACAGAATTAGAAACGAAATTACCACAGTATGATTATGAAATACTGTTTATAGATAACTGTTCTACGGATGGAACCAGAGAGAAGTTAGAGCAGATTTGTGAAAAAAATAAAAAGATAAAAGCAATTTTTAATGTAACAAACTTTGGACAGTTTAATTCACCGTTCTATGGCATGTGTCAGACCACAGGTGACTGTACGATTTGCATGTGCTGTGATTTTCAGGACCCGGTAGAGATGATTCCGGTGTTTGTGGAAAAATGGGAAGAGGGACATAAAATTGTCAGCGGTGTAAAATCCTCCAGTAAGGAGAATGCGTTTATTTATTTTCTTAGAACCGTGTATTATAAAATGATTAAAAATATGTCCAGTGTAAAGATGATAGAGCACTTTACCGGATTTGGATTGTATGATAAATCGTTTATCAAATTATTGAGAGAATTAAACGATCCAGTGCCGTTTATTAGAGGAATTGTGGCGGAATATGGTTCCGGTTTTAATTTGATTGAAGTAGAATATGAACAGCCGAAGCGTCGTGCGGGGAAGACGAAGAATAACTTTTATAGCTTGTATGATGCGGCAATGTTGAGTTTTACTTCGTATACAAAGGTGGGACTTAGATTGGCAACTTGGCTTGGATTTCTTAGTTCGGCGGTGAGTCTGCTTATAGCATTTTTGTATTTGGTATTGAAATTATTTAATTGGTATAGTTTCCAAATAGGAAATGCACCCATTTTAATAGGTGTTTATGTGATTGGTTCTATCCAGTTATTTTTTATTGGTTTGATAGGAGAATATATTCTAAATATTAATACAAGAGTAATTAATCGACCATTGGTAGTAGAGGAAAAACGAATTAATTTCGATGAATAGAGGGCGATAGACATATGAAAAAGGTAATTACGTATGGTTCCTTCGATTTATTTCATGAAGGACATTATAATTTATTGAAAAGAGCAAAAGAACTGGGGGATTATCTGATTGTAGGAATTACTACGGAGCAGTATGATGAAACTAGAGGCAAGCTTAATATCGTTAATTCATTAATAGAAAGAATTGATAATGTACGTAGTACCGGATTTGTAGATGAGATTATCATCGAAGACCATGCAGGGCAGAAGCTTGAGGATATTCAGAAATATGGAATTGATATTTTTACGGTTGGTTCAGATTGGGTTGGAAAGTTTGAATATTTGAGGCCTTATTGTGAAGTAGTATATTTAGAACGAACTAAAAATGTGTCTTCAACTGTTTTGCGGGCAAAGGGACGTTCTGTCATTAATGTTGGGATAATCGGTACAGGCAGAATAGCAAAACGATTTATAGTGGAGGTACGCTATGTAAGCGGAATTACCGTTCACAGTGTTTATAATCCTCATATAGAGAGTGCAA
>CAYYZV010000111.1:0-7554 GCA_964476275.1 uncultured Roseburia sp. | reverse complement strand
GGCGGAAACGATCAAAGAATAAGAAAGATAATTTTGAAATGAGGCAACAGCAAAAGATTTTTTTGGGCCGATGGCTGTATTAGAAGCAGAAAGAAATAAAGGAATAGGGAGAGTGTTGATATTAAAGTCGTTGGAATCAATGAAAGAACTGGGGTATGCTTATGCAATGGTTGGATGGCCCACAAAAAAAGCAGTTTCTTTTTATGAAAAATGTGTAAATGCGAAAATGATAGAAAGTAATTCTATGGGTGTGTATACACAAATGATAGATGAGTGAGGAATTAGAAAATGAACGATACAATAAAACAGTTATTTGAAAGAAAATCTGTTCGTGTCTTTGCGGATATCGATATATCAAAAGAGGAAAAAGAGTTGATTTTAGAGGCTGCGGCTATGGCACCTACAGCTGGAAACCAGCAGCTTTATACGATTTTAGATATTACAGACCAGGAATTAAAAGAAAAACTCGCAAAGACTTGTGACAACCAGCCATTTATTTCAAAAGCAAAAATGGTACTTATATTCTGTGCGGATTGCAGAAAGTGGTACAATGGATTTAAAGAAGCAGGATGTTCGCCTAGAAATCCAGGGACAGGCGACCTGCTGTTAGCAGTCAGTGATGCAAATATTGCAGCGCAGAATGCAGTGACAGCTGCATGGAGTCTTGGAATTGGTTCATGTTATATTGGTGACATTATGGAAAATTGTGAAGAGCATAGAACGCTCTTAAATCTTCCAAAATATGTGTTCCCTGCGGCAATGCTTGTTTTTGGTTATCCAACAAAGCAGCAGATGGAACGTAAAAAGCCGGAGCGTACCAAAGCTTTACACATTGTACATGAGAATGGTTATCGGGAGATGGATGGCGAAGAATTAAGGGAGATGTTTGGGCAGAAAGCAGGGGAAAAATCTTATGAAGAGTATATGGATGCTTTTTGCAGCCGTAAATATAATTCAGATTTTTCCAGAGAGATGTCACGTTCTGTAGACGTATATTTGGAGGATTTTGTAACTATCCAGCAGGGGCTGTCCTGAAAACGTAATTCAGCGACAGCCCCATGAGAAAATGATTCAAAGAGTAAACCGTCAAATACGGTTGCAAATCCCATCAGCTGAACCTTGCGATAGAAGCGACTCCACAGGAAAGACAAAAATCCATGGATTTAAATGTTGGATTTGATTGTGAAACAGCCACATGGGAAGTGATTGTAAAATTTTATGGAACGGAAGAAGAATTGCGCACAGTCTTCGAAAGAGCGTTTCCAAACGAAGCGTCCAGTATCAAAATTATCGATTTAAGCAGTAAGTATATGATTCTTAATGTACCTGAGAATTTGGTAGAGCGTGTTGCTGCGTTACCGGAGATATGTGGCTGATTGATAAGATTTTCAGAAAGTCAGGCAACGGCGACCGTAAGGATGCCGTAAAATATCCGGATGGTTTTATCAATGTGGATGAACCCTATGATAAGGAGCATCATGCGGCGATAAAATTGCTGTAATAAGACAGGCGGCATTGGAAATAGAATGGAAAAAGAGAATAAGAGTAGATTTATGGATATGACAATGGAAGATTTGAAGCGTATGCAGTCCATGAATATCATGGACTTAAAACGGGAAGAACTTGCAAATGTAGAAGATATAATAATTGATTCAAAAAAAAGTGTGGAAAGCAGGGTGAAATCTTTTATTGAACAGACAGGAAACCCATTTGCTTTGAATGTCGGGGAATATGTTGTGCAGTTTGGATATATGGAAGGGGCAGAGGATGCGATTGATGACCGTATGATACTGCTTGCAAAAAAAAAGGCACAGATTACGATTTAATAGTTACAAGACTCTTTACACATAAAAAATATTATGTTGACCTAAAAACAGGATTAATTCAGTGGGAATCCTGATTTCAGGTTGCTTTGCCCAGTAGGATGGGTTTTGCTGACGGTATTAAAATCAGGAGGAACGCAGATGAAAGCGGAAGAATTTTATAATGCAGCCATTTATCTTCGTTTAAGCAGGGACGATGGAGATATTGATGGCAGCAAAGCAGAGAGTAACAGCATCAGTTCACAGAGGGACATGATCCGTTCTTTTATCAGAAAACAGGATAATATGGAAATCTATGATATTTATGTGGATGACGGCTGGTCTGGAACAAATTTTGACAGACCGGAATTTAAACGCATGATGAAAGATGTAGAAGCAGGGAATGTGAACTGTGTCATAGTAAAGGATTTGTCAAGATTAGGACGAGATTATATAGAAGCCGGGCGGTTGATTCAAAAGACCTTCCCGGCTTTTTCTGTGCGTTTTATTGCACTGACGGACCATTTTGATTCCCTTACGGCAGACTATAATGAAACATCGCTGGTTGTGCCTGTGAAAAATTTCGTAAATGATTCTTATGCAAGGGACATATCCGGAAAGGTAAGAAGCCATCAGCAGATAAAAAGAGAGAACGGGAAGTTTATAGGTGCATTTGCTGCATATGGTTATAAAAAAAACAGAGATGACAGGAATCAGCTCGTGCCGGACGATTATGCAGCAGGGATTGTGCGTAAAATCTTTGCATGGAAGATAGAGGGGTACAGCAACTTTGCGATTGCTCAAATGTTGGACGGTTTAGGAATCCTGTCACCTATGGAATACAAAAAGGTACAGGGCGAGAAGTACCGGACGGGATTTGTGACGGGCGTAAAAACAAAATGGTCTGCGGTTGCAGTAAAGCGGATACTGACAAATGAAAGTTATATCGGGACTTTAGTTCAGGGGAAAGAAGAAAGAATTAATTATAAAGTAAAGAAATCCGTAAAGAAACCGGAGGAAGAATGGGTGAAGGTAGAGCAGGCGCATGAAGCCATTATTTCAAAAGAAGATTATGGGATAGTGCAGGAACTTTTGAAAGTAGATACCCGTGCTGGCGGTGGTGAAAAAAAAGCCCATATTTATGCAGGGCTTTTGTACTGCGGGGACTGCGGTGAGCCGATGGTACGCAGAGTAAGCCGTTACAAGGGAAAGGAAAAGGTTTCCTTTATCTGTTCTGCAAGAAATAAAAACGGGGAATGCAGGAGGCATACCATTTCAGAGGAAGATTTAAACCGTGTAGTGCTGGCGGGGCTGAAAACACAGGTATCTTTGTTTCTTGATAAAGAAAGGGTGCTTGGAGTTATCGGTCAGATGGAAATAAATTTTGAAGAGGTGGCTTCTTTTGACAGCGAAATCAAAAGGCTGCGTATGGAACAGGATAAATATATCATGCTCCGTTCCGGTTTATATGAGGATTTGAAGAAACAGGTTATTACAGAGGAAGATTTTAAAAATTTCAGGGAGATTTATGAGCAGCGTTATCAGGAGCTTGAACAGGCAGTACATAATCAGGAGGAAACGATAAAGAAGCTGTTCAAATCCGGTGTTGCGGCAGGCGTAAATTTGGAACGTATGAAGTCAGTAATGCAGATAACGGAACTGGACAGAATGACGCTGGTTTTGTTTGTAAAACAGATTTTGGTATATGATGATAAAAAGGTATATATAGAACTGCGTCACAAGGAACTCTTTTCTAAGGCGGTTATGCTGGCTGATTATCTGCAAGCAAAGCAGGGTACCGGAAAGGAGGAAAGCCAGCCTTGCTGGCTCGTATAAAATGGATAGAACTTCCAAAATGAAACAGGCAGAAGCAGCAACCGTTAAAAAGCTGTTGAAGACTTCTTCTGTTGGGATTTATGCAAGATTATCGGTAGATTCGGGTGACAGAAAGAATGAGTCGGTAGAAACACAGATAGAGATTGCAAAGGCATTTTATATTGAAAAAATATTTCCGTTTATGGGTGTGCGTTTTATAGCTGTAACGGACAAATTTGACAGCATGAATGTATCTGGGCAGAATGAAACATTGGGCATCAATCTGAAAACGCTGCACAGGATTGAAGTGTATCCGGATCACAGGATAAAAATAGTCTTTGCATTTAAAAGAGAAGATGTTTTCTTAAATGGAAGGGGGAACATATGAATATGAAAAGGGAACAGATAGCAGCATATATCCGCTTATCAAAGGAAGACGATAAATATATGGAAGAAAGCAGTAGTGTTGCTATGCAGAGAATGCTTTTGAAAAAGTATGTTTCGGAAAATTTTGTGGATTATGACTTAATGGAATTTTGCGATGACGGATATACAGGCACAAATTTTGAACGTCCGGCGGTACAGAGAATGCTTGAAATGGTCAGAAATTCTGAAATCAGCTGTATTGTGGTGAAGGATTTTTCAAGGTTTGCAAGGGACTACATTGAGCTTGGTTCTTATCTGGAGCAGATTTTTCCGTTTATGGGGGTAAGGTTTATTTCCGTCAATGACAATTATGACAGTAAAAATTATCGGGGCAGCATAGGAGAGATAGATGTCAATTTTAAGAATCTGCTTTATGACTTGTACAGCAAAGACCTGTCGCAAAAGGTGCGTTCCTCACTTGCGGTAAGGAAAGAGCAGGGGCAGTATGTAAGTGCAAACAGCCCATTTGGTTATGAGAAAGATCCAAAAAACAGACACGCCCTGCTGATTGCAGAAGATGAGGCGAAGGTTGTCAGGCGTATTTTTTCTTTAACTCTGGAAGGATATACTTCGACAGAAATAGCAAGGCTGTTTAACGAAACGGGAGTAAAGACACCGGTTGAATTTAAAATTGAAAAGGGAAAGACAAGCAGAGTTCCCAAAAGCGGAAAGTTTTTGTGGAACAGTGCTACAATATGCCAGATATTAAGGAATGAAATATATATAGGGAACATTGTGCAGAAAAAATACACAAAAGATTTTGTGGGTGGAAAAAACCACCTGAATCCCAGAGAAAACTGGCAGGTTTCCTATAATCACCATGAACCTGTTATAGAAAAAGAGGTATTCGACAGGGTGCAGGAGGGACGTGGAAAGAAAAAGACACCGCAGTATAATAAAACACACCCATTGACAGGAAAACTGGTCTGTGGGTGCTGTAAGAAAAATCTGAGATACCGGAAAGGCATGAGTCCATATTTTTGTTGTCATAACAGGTATTCAAATGCGATGGAAGGCTGTGTAGAGAAAGTAAATGCCTTGTTTATGGAAGAATATATTCTTTTTATGTTACAGGACAGATTACCAGCAGAGGGAGAACAGAAAAAACTTCTGACAGAAATGGCTGATGGGATAAAAGAGCTGAAAGAGAAGCAGGAAATTTTAAATGAAAAGATACAGAAACTAAAGCAGGAAAAATTTGAAGCTTATCAGAACTATGTCTTGGGGAAAAGTGGAAGCTGGCAAAATAATGAAAGTTCCATAGAGTCTGCGGAGAAAGAACTGGAAAAGCTGAATGAAACACTTCAGGAACAGGAAACTGTGTATTTTAAGATAGGTTATAAGAGACAGGAAAAAAAGACGGAAAGTGCATTTGCAGTGCTTTCAAAAGAAATGATAGATGAGTATGTCGAAAAAATAATTGTTTATGACGAACAGAATATAGAGATATGCTGGAAAGAAGATAAAAAGGGAAAATAAATGTACGCTGTTGAATCTGCGTTTATTTAACATCAGACATTAGATACTGTTTATGATAGAGAAATCATTAACAGAGCACTGGAACAGCCTACAGAGACAGAACGATATGCCATTTGTCCAAGTTAGCAAGAACCCAGTAAAATCAAGGGATTCCGCTGATTTAGTCCTACGAAAAAATGATAAAGTAAAGGTCATTTTGAGTAAGGATGAGCTCATTTTTATCTTCAAAAAAGAACACTTGCACTAATATAACACGAGGAGTGTTTGACCACATCAAGGGGAAATTTTATCCCTAAACAACTTAATAATGTAAATTTAGTAGGACTAAATTAGCTTTTGACCAAAGTTTTGGTAGTAGCAGATTGCTATTCTTTGGATTGCTTTTTAGTCCTACTTTTTATGCCCGGAAAAGGAGGAAAAAACGGCATGGTAAAGCGAGAGCTAATTTGGTCTGATAATAAATTATGATTAAGTATTGTTGTGAGATTTTTTCTCACGGTATATTGAATAAATCATATTGTTATGATATAAAATAGATATGAGAAAAAATCTCACGGAGGAAACGCGTATGATTTATGAATTTAGTTTTAGTAATTTTCGCTCATATAAAAACGAAGCTTCGATTGATTTTACAGCAAAGCCTATTTTGGAATTTGAAAGTTCTCTGATTACTACGAATAGTGATATTTCTTTATTACCGGTTTGTGCCATTTATGGACCAAATGGTGGAGGAAAAAGTGGCGTTTTGATGGCTTTACATGCTTTAAGAAATATTGTCATTGGCCCTTTGGTACAGATGGCTTTTATGAAGAAGAAAAATGAACAATTGGCAGAAACTACACTGAAACATTTGCAGGAAGGAATTGCTGAAAGCTATACAGTTCCGGCATATTATAAATGGAATGATGAGGGAAAAACCATTCCAACAAAGTACAGTATTTTGTTTCAGGTAGAGAACTGTAAATATCGCTATGAAATTGCGTTGTGTAGCGACACGATAGAAGAAGAAAATCTTTATTTTGAAACAGAAGATAAAGATGTAGAAGCAGTTTTTGAGCGAGATGCAGAAGGTGTATATTTATGCAGTGAATTAGATGGTTTGGATATCGAGAACATGAATGAAAGTTTGCCTCTTTTATCATATATTTCCATGTTTAAGAATATCGAATTGGTAGACAGAGCATTACAATTCTTCTTCCAAATGCAAGTAATGAATTTTGATAAGCCACGTCAGGACAGACGTATCTTGGTTGAACAGTTAGAACAGGATAAAACAAGAATATTGAATGTTATTCAAAGTATGGGGATAGATATTTGTGATGTGAGGATTGAGTATGAAGATGATGGAACAATCCATGAAATTTATACAAAACATCTATTAAGTGATGGCACAATCAAAGAACTTTGTCTGTATGAAGAATCGAGCGGAACACGAAAGATTATTAGTATTATTTCGTTTATTTTAAAAGGAATTGATAAAGGATGCCTGTTTGTCATAGATGAATTAGATGCAAAATTACATCCTTCACTTTTGAAGAAAATAATTGAATTATTTACAGATAAAGAGACAAATCAAAATTCGGCACAGATGTTATTTACATCACATGATTTGACAACGATGAGTAATGAAGTTTTTAGAAGAGATGAAATCTGGTTTTCTGCAATTAACGGTTATGATGAGTCTGTTTTATATTCCTTAGTAGATTTTCGGAAAGAAAATGGAAGTAAACCGCGTAATGATGAAAATTACAGCAAGCAGTATTTGGAAGGACGTTACGGTGCAGATCCTTACATGAGAAGGATAAAAAATTGGGAGGTTGTAGATTGAGTTTAAAACCAAAGAAACACAGTGATTTGAAAAAGATAAAGGAAAAGATGAACGTTAAAAAGAGCAAAATGGATGTTGGCAGACAAGAGAAAATTAAGGGTAAAAAAGAGAGTGTTTTGTGATATGTCTGACACACAAACATTCTCCTTTAACAGTACGAAGCCTGCGGCGTTTTACTTCACGTTTTTGGCGAGGCGCTCTTCC
>CAYYZV010000110.1:0-7612 GCA_964476275.1 uncultured Roseburia sp. | reverse complement strand
AAGGCTTTAGAAAATATCATAGCTTTTTACAAAGCAAATTATAAGAAAATTGAAAAGAGTGAGTTGTACAAGTGGAAAGCAGTACAGACATTTCAAAATAATTGGGATATAGAAGCCGATGATTTTTATGGTATGCTTGAACGTTCTTTGCATGATACATCCAATCTGATGTCGGCAGGTAATTATTATCCTCGCAGAATGATTTTATGGATGGCTGAAAAGGATGCGGATACAGTCAAAAGCATGTTCCGAGAACTATATGATTTAAGCGTTGATTTTAAGGTCAGGATTGAAAATTTTCGTGAAACAGCAAAGCTGCTGGTGGAAATATACAAGGAGAAAAATGTTCATCACCATTATCAGGACGACAGGGCAATTATGGTTTACTTGAATCTGCGATATCCGGATAAATATTATCTATACAAGTACACCATGTTTAAGGATTTTGTAGAACGTACCGATTATGATGAGCCACCAAAGAGTGGAGAGATTGAGAATTTATTTAAGTTCGAGAGCCTGTGTAATTACATCCATAATTACATAATGAATGATACAGAACTGCTTGCTATGTATGAACCTCGTAGAACTGCTTATTATGATCCAGAATATCACCTATTGGTACAGGATATTATTTACACAACGTATTATGAAGCGGAACCTGAACTGTTGGAACCGGTAAAACTGGTCGAACCAACAGAATTTTCACAGCAGGTAGATAAAAAGCCTATAGAGTTGAAGGGCGAATTTATTGATTATGTCGAAAGAGAAAAGAAACTCAAACAGATAGGTGACTTGGGAGAGCAGTTTGTCTTTTCACAAGAACGAGAAAAAGTTAAAAGTTACAAATTACCAAGCAGCAAAAAGGTGGTTTGGATTTCAAGGGACAAAGGAGATGGTTTAGGCTTTGATATACTCTCTTATGATAAGCATGGAAACGAGATGTATATTGAGGTGAAAACCACTACTGGACCAGAGCAATCCAGCTTTTATATAACAGCAAATGAATTAGAAAAAAGCAAATTATATGCTGATAATTACTATCTCTACCGAGTGTACCAGTTCGATATGAAGGCGGTTCAAGGGCAATATTCAGTTAGGAAAGGTTCGCTTGAAGGATTGTGTATTGTTCCTCAAACATATCGTGTGGATTTTAAGGAACAGACAGATGAGCAATAGAATATTGAAATTATTTATAGCGATCAACTGTGAAAGGTTGGTCGCTTTTTCGTCCGTAAAATGTAAAACTCCCGTAAAGCAGTATCGAAGCTGATGGGACATGCCAAAGAAATTATAACAATGGATACCTATGGAGATAATAAGAATATTATAGCTGATGGTGTACTGGAGATTGAGGCATATATGAAAGAGGTGTTACCTGATCCGGAAGCAGAGAAGCGATTTAAAGAAGAACTGTTGGATATTGTAGTAGATGTATCCCAGTTTCTTCCGGATATTGCTTAAAATAACAGAACTAATGTTCGTTCCGCTATGTACTTTTTAGAGGTTTTATGGTATACTATGGTTTCAGTAATTATGCTATTTATTATGCCTAATTCCATTTAGTCCATATAAGAGGAGCTTAGTTTACGGAGTTGCAAAAATGGCAAATTGTGAACACGATTCGTCGTGGAACCCAAATAGAGCGATTTTTCAAAAACTCGTTACGAATTTTTTTGAAGCCACGACGAATTTTTGCCTTATAGACGAACTTTTTTACTACGAGATTTGGAGGTGCTTTTTATGCAAAATGCACAAAACTGCTTTAAACTTCATTCTGAATACCAACCAACCGGCGACCAGCCACAAGCAATCGAAGCCCTTGTAAAAGGCTTTAGGGAAGGCAATCAATTCCAGACTTTACTAGGGGTTACGGGTTCCGGCAAGACCTTTACCATGGCAAATGTGATTGCTCAGTTAAATAAACCAACGTTAATCATTTCGCACAATAAGACCTTAGCGGCTCAGTTGTACGGCGAGTTTAAGGAGTTCTTCCCTGAAAATGCAGTGGAATATTTTGTATCCTACTACGATTATTATCAGCCGGAAGCTTATGTGCCGCAGACGGATACTTATATTGCAAAGGACTCTTCGATTAATGAAGAGATTGATAAGCTGCGGCTTTCAGCCACAGCAGCACTGGTAGAGCGCAAAGATGTCATTGTAATTGCTTCTGTTTCCTGTATTTATGGTTTGGGCAGTCCGGAGGATTATCTTGGAATGATGGTATCTTTGCGTCCGGGTATGGAAAAGAGCAGGGAAGAGGTTCTTCGTGCGCTGGTAGATATTCAGTATACCAGAAATGATATGGACTTTCATCGTGGTACATTCCGTGTGAGAGGAGATACCATAGAAATCTTTCCGGCAAACTTTGGAGATACAGCTATTAGAGTAGAATTTTTTGGAGATGAGATAGATAGAATCAGTGAGATAGATGTGCTGACGGGTCAGGTTAAGTGCCGGTTAGAGCATTTTGCAGTATTTCCTGCATCTCACTATGTTGTGCCGCAGGAAAAGATTTTAAAGGCATGCGAGAATATTGAGGCAGAATTGGAAGAACGTGTACGCTTTTTCAAAGGAGAAGATAAATTATTGGAGGCACAGCGTATTTCTGAGCGTACCAATTTTGATATAGAGATGTTAAAAGAGACCGGATTTTGTAGCGGTATTGAGAATTATTCGAGACATTTAGCGGGTCTGCCAGCCGGAGCAACACCTCATACATTGATGGATTATTTTAAAGATGACTATTTGATTATTGTAGATGAGTCTCATATTACAATTCCGCAGGTTGGAGGAATGTATGCGGGAGACCAGTCTAGAAAATCAACACTGGTAGATTTTGGGTTCCGTCTGCCTTCAGCAAAGGATAACAGACCGCTCAATTTTGGAGAATTTGAAGATAAGATTGATCAGATGCTGTTTGTATCAGCTACTCCGAATGTATACGAACAGGAGCATGAACTGCTTCGTGCAGAGCAGATTATTCGTCCAACCGGATTATTAGATCCGGAGGTAGAGGTGCGTCCGGTAGAGGGACAGATTGATGATCTGATTGGAGAAGTAAATAAAGAGACGAAAAATAGCAATAAGGTCTTGATTACAACGCTTACAAAGAAAATGGCAGAAGATTTAACTGATTATATGAAAGAACTGGGGATTCGGGTGAAATATCTGCATTCCGATATCGATACGTTAGAGCGTGCAGAGATTATCCGCGACCTGCGATTAGGGGTATTTGATGTACTGGTAGGAATCAACTTATTAAGAGAAGGATTGGACATTCCGGAGATTACACTGGTGGCAATTTTGGATGCGGATAAGGAAGGTTTCCTGCGTTCAGAGACATCTTTGATTCAGACGATTGGACGTGCGGCGCGTAACAGTGAAGGACATGTAATCATGTATGCGGATAAAATAACAGATTCCATGAAGAATGCTATTGAAGAAACAGAACGCCGCCGAAGCATTCAGCAGGCATATAATGAAGCAAATGGTATTACACCAACAACAATAAAGAAAGCAATTCGAGATTTAATTAGTGTTTCAAAGAAAGTTGCGGAAGAAGAATTAAACTTCAAGAAGGATCCGGAATCTATGAGCAAAGAAGAGTTGGAAAAACTGATTGGAGATATTCAGAAGAAAATGAAGAAAGCAGCAAGTGATTTAAATTTCGAGCTTGCAGCTCAGTATAGAGATCAGATGGTGCAGCTTAAAACAATGCTGCAGGAATTATAGATAGGTTGAAAGAATGGGCTTTCTTTCAATTTGGGATTTAGATTGCCGCAAAGCGGCAGAATGAGAGGAAAAATGAAAGATTCAAACAACAGAAAATATATCAAAATCCGAGGTGCGAAAGAGCATAATCTGAAAAATATAGATGTAGATATTCCAAGAGATTCCTTTACCGTACTGACTGGTTTATCCGGCTCAGGCAAATCTTCACTGGCTTTTGATACGATCTATGCAGAGGGACAAAGACGTTATATGGAGTCATTGTCTTCTTATGCCCGTATGTTTTTGGGACAGATGGAGAAACCGGATGTAGAAAAGATAGAAGGACTTTCGCCGGCTATTTCGATTGACCAGAAATCTACCAATCGAAACCCACGTTCAACGGTAGGAACGGTAACGGAAATTTACGATTATTTTCGTCTGCTTTATGCCAGAATTGGTATTCCGCATTGCCCGAAATGTGGTAAGGAGATTAAAAAGCAGTCGATTGATCAGATGGTGGATTTTCTTATGGAGCTTCCGGAAAGAACCAAAATCCAGCTTTTAGCACCGGTAGTGCGCGGCAGAAAAGGCACACATCAGAAGTTGTTAGAGCAGGCAAAGCGCAGCGGGTATGTGCGTGTGATTGTGGATGGAAGTCTCTATGAATTAACCGAAGAAATTTCTCTGGATAAAAATAAAAAACATAATATTGAAATTGTTGTAGACCGTTTGGTAATAAAAGAAGGAATTGAACGAAGATTAACAGACTCTATTGAAAATGTTATGAAGCTTTCGGAAGGGCTTATGACAGTAGATATTATTGATGGGGAACAGATTCAGTTTTCGGACAGCTTTTCCTGCCCGGATTGTGGAATCAGCATCGATGAAGTAGAGCCTAGAAGTTTTTCATTTAATAATCCATTTGGTGCCTGCCCGACTTGTTTTGGTTTAGGATATAAGATGGAATTTGATGTGAATTTAATAATTCCAGATCAGAAACTTTCGATTAATGAAGGTGCCATTCAGGTGATGGGATGGCAGTCCTGTACAGATAAAAGCAGTTTTACCTATGCTATTTTAAAGGCACTGATGGATGAATATCATTTTGATTTGGACACTCCTTTTAAAGAATATCCGGAAGAGATTAAGTATGTGATTTTGCAGGGCACAGATGGAAAGAATTTAAAAGTACATTATAAAGGACAGCGTGGAGTTGGAGTTTATGATGTGGCTTTTGAAGGTCTGATTCGAAATGTACAGCGTAAATACCGTGAAACTTCTTCAGAAATTATGAAAGCGGAGTATGAGCAATTTATGCGCATTACACCATGTGAAGTCTGTGATGGCCAGCGATTGAAAAAAGAATCCCTTGCTGTAACGGTTGGCGGCAAGAATATTTATGATATGACTAATCAGTCCGTAAAGGATTTAAAGATATATTTGGATGAACTGAATCTGACGAAGCAGCAGGAACTGATTGGTGATCAGATTTTAAAAGAAATTCGTGCGCGAGTAGGATTTTTGAATGAAGTAGGTTTGGATTATTTGTCTTTATCCCGTGCAACAGGAACCTTATCCGGCGGCGAAGCACAGCGCATTCGCCTTGCAACGCAGATTGGTTCCGGTTTAGTGGGAGTGGCATATATTTTGGACGAGCCTTCTATCGGTCTGCACCAGAGAGATAATGATAAATTGTTAGGAGCTTTAATGAATCTGCGTGATTTAGGGAATACTTTGATTGTGGTAGAACATGATGAGGATACCATGCGGGCAGCGGATTATATTGTGGATATAGGACCGGGAGCCGGTTCACATGGTGGAAAAGTGATTGCATGCGGAGATGTGGACGATATTATTGCCTGTTCGGATTCTGTTACAGGAGCTTATTTAAGTGGGAAAATGCAGATTCCGGTGCCGGAAACAAGAAGAACCCCCTCAGGATTTATTATAATTAAGGGAGCTAGAGAAAATAATTTAAAAAATATCGATGTGCAGGTGCCGCTTGGGGTAGTAACCTGTATTACAGGTGTTTCCGGTTCCGGCAAGAGTTCGCTGACAAATGAAATTTTATATAAGCACCTTGCAAGAGCATTAAACCGTGCCCGCTGTATCCCAGGCAAACATGACGGCATTGAAGGATTGGAGCTGCTGGATAAGGTAATTGATATTGACCAGTCTCCAATTGGACGGACACCGCGGTCGAATCCGGCTACTTATACAGGTGTGTTTGACATGATACGTGATTTGTTTGCAGGAACACCGGATGCGAAAGAACGCGGCTATAAAAAGGGACGTTTTAGTTTTAATGTAAAGGGCGGTCGCTGTGAAGCATGTTCCGGTGATGGAATTATTAAAATCGAAATGCATTTCCTGCCGGATGTATATGTGCCATGTGAGGTTTGTGAAGGACGGCGTTATAATAGAGAGACTTTGGAAGTAAAATATAAAGGAAAGAGTATTTATGATGTTCTGGATATGACGGTGGAAGAAGCACTGGAGTTTTTTAAAAATGTGCCAACAATTCATCGTAAGATACAGACACTTTATGATGTGGGACTTTCTTATGTGAAACTGGGGCAGCCTTCCACTGAATTGTCAGGCGGCGAAGCACAGCGTGTAAAGCTTGCGACAGAATTAAGCCGTAAGAGTACAGGCAAGACAATTTATATTTTGGATGAGCCAACGACAGGGCTGCATTTTGCTGATGTGCATAAGCTGACAGAGATTTTGCATCGTCTCGCAGAGGGTGGAAATACGGTTGTGGTGATTGAACATAATCTGGATGTAATAAAGACGGCAGACTATATTATTGATATGGGACCGGAAGGCGGTGACGGAGGCGGCACCGTAATTGCATGTGGAACACCGGAAGAAGTAGCTGAAAATCAGCGTTCTTATACCGGTCAGTATGTGAAAAAATACCTAAAACAAAAATAAAGTATTAAGAATTTCTTACTTTTTGCCAAGAAAGACACTTTATGGTAAAAAACACTTTCAAAAAACAATTTTTTTGTATATAATAAAACGGTATAAGTAAAAATATGTTTAAATGTAATTTTTCCCCTATTGGGCGAAGATATTCTATAAATAGAAGAAGCGAAAAGTGAGAAAGGAGCAGATTAAAGATGTTAAGCACAGATATTGGAATTGATTTAGGTACTGCCAGTATATTAGTTTACATTAAAGGAAAAGGCGTTGTATTAAAAGAGCCTTCAGTAGTAGCATTTGATCGTGATACAAATAAAATTAAAGCAATCGGCGAGGAAGCAAGATTGATGCTTGGTCGTACACCGGGCAATATTGTTGCGGTAAGACCGTTGCGTCAGGGTGTTATTTCTGATTACACTGTTACTGAAAAAATGATTAAATACTTTATCCAGAAGGCATTAGGAAAGAGAACCTTCCGTAAACCACGCATCAGCGTATGTGTACCAAGCGGTGTAACAGAAGTTGAGAAGAAAGCGGTAGAGGATGCTACTTATCAGGCAGGGGCCAGAGAAGTAGCTATTATTGAAGAACCGATTGCAGCAGCAATTGGAGCCGGCATTGATATTTCCAGACCTTGCGGCAACATGATTGTAGATATTGGAGGCGGAACAGCAGATATCGCAGTTATTTCATTAGGAGGTTCTGTAGTAAGCACATCCATTAAGATTGCCGGAGACGATTTTGATGAAGCGATTGTCCGCTATATGAGAAAGAAGCATAATTTATTGATTGGTGAGCGTACCGCAGAAGATATTAAGATTAAAATTGGTTCCTGCTTCCCATTGCCGGAAGTAGAGACCATGGATGTAAGAGGACGTAACCTTGTAACAGGTCTGCCAAAGACAGTTACTGTTACTTCAGAAGAAACAGAAGAAGCATTGCGCGAAGCAACACTTCAGATTGTAGAAGC
>CAYYZV010000109.1:0-7676 GCA_964476275.1 uncultured Roseburia sp. | reverse complement strand
CCCATTTGTGTTTTTGTTGAAATCAAACGTGTTCTACCTTCAACCTTAACCAGATTTTCCAATTCCTTTATTGCGTCCTTTGCAATCCATATCTGTGTTTTATTACCGCTATCCAGCAATTCATGTGCAACTAAAAGAGCCTTTTCATTATAATCAAAATCCCTCTTTCCAATTTCTCTTAATGCCCATGAGACAGCTTTTTTTACATGCTCATGTTCAATATCTGAATCGTCCTTTATCAATTTCAAATAATCATCCAGAGTATCATTTGAAAGTTTTTTGTTATGTATAGCAGATGTTGCTATCAATGTGTATGCAGCACGCTTTTTATAAATATGGGTAGATATAATCCATTTATAGATAAACTCTCCGTAGTCTTTCATCTTGACTATCAAGTTCTTGCATAAATGATCACACAAATCCCACGAAATAACTTCGCCCATAAGGTTATCTATATCCGAATGCGCTATACCTTTCTTATCAAATACAAGAACCGCCAGAAGCCTCGCTTCATGATAACCAGTGTTCCATAATTCAAACGCTAACTCATTAGACTTGCCTATTTTCTTTGCAATATTTCTCACTTCGCCTGTCGATACGCCTATACAATATTCCTCCGGGATTCCCATTCTCACAACATTAGCTTTGTATTTTTCAGAAGCCTGCGATTGTAATTCCATTATAACTTCTCTGCTATTCATAAATCCTCTCCAATTCCTTTGACAAGTCGTTTATATATAAACTCTGTTGTTTTTTCAAATAAGCCTTAACAAACGGTTTCATTATGATTTTTTTTGCGGTAACATCTTCTGTGAAATCAACTTCTGTTTCCTCTCCTTTTTGCGTGAAAATACCCGTCCAATGACCTTTCATATTATCATTTTCCATATCAAACTCCCAACGCTTGTATGGCTCAAAAACGGTAATTGTAAAAGTAGTAGCATACCCGTCCTTTGTATACTCAATAAACTGCTTTTCGCTTATTATCTCTATTTTACTCAAATCACTGCGCCATTGATATTTTTCCAGAGAGGTAACTATATCCCACACATCCTGTACTTTACTCTGAAATGTAGCTTTTATGGTTGAAATCGCCATAACTTTATCCTCCAAAACTTACCTTTGTTGCTTTGATTGTGTTGAAAAATTGTACCACAAAGATATGAACAATTCCATCATTTTTGCTCCATAATGGGCGGGAGCGACAGCACTTTAGTCTGTCGCTCCCTTGATTACCCAACTGCAAAACCGGGCGGGGCTATCAACGGCGGCAATGTGCCGTTCATCTTGACCGTTGACTGCTCCGGCTGGTTTTGCTATTGATACCTTGCAATATTACATTGTTTTTTGCAGATACCAAAGTTTTGTGACAAAAGCAATTTGCCCGACAAGATATGCACCTATTAAAGAAAAACAAGTTATTTCTGTCATATAACCGCAAAAGACTAAGATACATAAGACGACAGCAATGGATACAGACATCACTTTGAAGCCGATTGCCATAGCCGCATTTGCAATAACGATATTGCGTTCGTCTTTTTCTTCAATCTCCATCTCTTTTGTCTTTTTCAAGAACAAATCACACGCACCCGATATAATCATCATTATCCCGATAAGAGATGTTCCCACAACAACTAAATCCGGGCGGGGAATAGGAAGTAAATTATGTACTCCTAAACCGTAAATAAGCAGACCTGCTAATAAAACAACAAATCCAACAACTATTGTTAAAATTGCAAAACCTTTTTTCATTTTAATCCTCCTCGTAAATAAAAATATCCTCAATGCTTCTTTCAAAATACCTTGCCAACTTAAATGCTAACTGAATAGATGGATTATACCGCCCGTTCTCCAAAGAACCTATTGTTTGACGGGAAACTTCTAAGGCTGCGGCTAAATCTTCTTGTTTGATACCTTTTTGCTTTCTTAATTCTTCAAGCCTATTTTTCATACTGACCTCCTTTCGTGGAAAGTATGCTTTCCATTTTGCTTGTGAAAATTTTATGAAAAGATTGCTTCATACAAACAAGAAAAGAAGTGGCAGCATATTAAACTGTCACTTCTTGTTTTTTACGGAATAGCGGCGGGACTGGCTGTCCTTGTCTTGTTTTATGATGCTTCTTTATTAACCATGAGCATTGCCTGCAGGGGTGAAGCTGCTATTTCTCAGGCTTATGCGTGGAACCAAGAGCAATTTCAGGAATTCCTGAAAGCTGATCAGCAGACAGATGAGAAACGTAAGGATATGGAACTTCTGCAGGAAGAATACTCCCTGGTGCCAATGGAAGACCCTTATACATATATCAAAAAGGTGCAGGGAAACTTTGATTACCGGCAGCTGCGGTTTAAGAAGATCTATTATGAATGGGCACCGCCAGAGCCTGTCGCCCCAACGGCGCCGGAATGGAAGGTTTATTTTCATGGAGATTTCTTTTCCCATGAGGGAAGAGAGCGGGCAGGACAAGAGATAAGAACGGACAAACAGTTTCTGTGGGGAGAGTTAAACTGGCAGATTCCCGCAGTCTATAGCTGTATGTCAGGTTTGGTCATTGATCTGTGTGCTTCAATGGACCCTGAGCTTTTAAAAAAATTCGAGGATAGGGTCATTGAAAACGCAGAAGACCAGGAACATGTGGATATGGAAAATCCTCTCAATATGGATGTGACCTTTCAAGCAGAGGTGAACGGAACAAAAATGAAAAGCTGTGGTGGATGCGGCATTTCATGGATTCCCCAAAAGCCGGGTGAGCCGGAATGGAACCGAGAAAGCAGATGGGTATTAGAACATTATGGATATGACCTGCAAAAAGCATGGATCATCCATCGTATAAAGTTTGAATGGGACAAAAACGGAAAGAAACGGGAGGTGCAATCGCTTCAGCTAAAACTCATCCGCGAGCCTGTGGCAATTCCCGGAGGCCGCTTCGTTGTCAGAGAAAGTGGGAAGAAGATTCACGTTTGCCATCCGATTAGCGGTACCCAATATGAGCTTCGGGTAGCGTGTTCATCCCTGCATTTTGAGCCGGTGGATGAGGTGCAGTGGAGGATATCCTTTCTGGAGAAGCTTCTGGAGGATATTACGGTACAATTAATTAAGTAATAAGATTCGGTGTTTTCTATCGATTACATAATGGAAGTGGTTCTAACATATGGACTTATGTTGGAGCCGTGATCATGCTTTTGGGTATTATTTTGGAATCTGCTGCTGATTTGCAGAAAAATGCAGCAAAGAAAGTAAATCCCCGTCGTTTTGTAGACACAGGACTTTATCGGATCGTTCGTTGTCCGAATTATTTGGGCGAAATGATTTTCTGGACAGGAGTATTGATTTCCGGGATTGGTGCTATCAGCGGAGCAGGACAGTGGATTGTGGTTCTGATCGGTTATGTGGGAATCATATATGTTATGTTCAGTGGTGCACGTCGTCTGGAAGTGCGTCAGAATAAAAATTATGGCAACGATCCTGAATATCAGAAATATGTAAAGACAGTGCCAATTCTGGTACCATTTATTCCGCTATATAGTGTGGAAAAATATAAATGGCTGGTTGCATAGAAAATAAAAGCAGATGTTGAAATTTAATATATTGCAGACAAATAGGTTATCAGATAAATCATTGTCATTAAGTTAAGGGTCTACTCAATGCTCATGTTGGGTAGGCCCTTTTTTTTCTAAATTTGAACTATAAGTAACTTAAAAACTTTACATAAACTTTACACAAAACTTCTTTGGAACTTTACATGAGTTTTCTAAAATGAAACATGTAATCAAGATTATTACAGATGAAGTTTCTAAATTTAAGTAATGTAGGCATAGTTAATACATAACTTTAAATTTATGATGCAAAATTTTACAGGAGTTATTACTTAAAAAAATACTTCATCTGTAGAAACTTTAGGAGGAAAATCATGAAAAAAATTATGAGTTTATTAATGACATCGGTTTTATGTGTCGGAATCCTTGCAGGATGCGGTACAAAAGAAACAACAGAAGGAACAACCGGGGCGGCAGTGCAGGAAACAAATCTGTCCGTATCTACAGATGGTTCCACATCTATGGAAAAAGTAATCGGAAGTTTAGGTGAAGTATTTCAGGAAGAAACAGGAATCAGTTTTACTTACAATCCAACAGGTTCCGGTTCCGGAATCAAAGCAGTAAGCGAAGGAAGATGTGATATCGGTCTTTCCAGCAGAGAACTAAAAGCAGAAGAAGCTGAATCAGGACTTACAGCAACTGTATTGGCTTATGACGGAATTGCAATTATTGTAAATCCTGAAAATACAGTGGCAGATCTTACTTCTGAAACACTGGCAAAAATTTATACAGGCGAAATTACAAACTGGAGTGAAGTTGGCGGAAACGATGCAGAAATAGTATTGATTGGAAGAGAAGCAGGAAGTGGTACAAGGGATGGTTTTGAATCCATTACCGGTACCGAAGATGTTTGTAAATACCGTCAGGAATTAACTTCCACAGGTGATGTGATCACTACGGTATCCCAGAATCCGGGAGCTGTTGGTTATGCATCTTTAGCATCTGTAAAAGATACCGTAAAAGTATTAAGCATTGACGGAGTTATTCCCAGCGAAGAAACTATCAAAGATGGCAGTTATGTAGTACAGAGACCATTCGTATTAGTAACAAAAACAGAGGAAGCACTTTCCGAAGGTGCTCAAAAATTCTTTGATTATATTACTTCTGATGCAGCAGTGGAAATTATTTCAGGCGCAGGCGTAGTTGCAGCAAAATAGAGATTAAGAAAGCGATGATATGTGAAATAGCTTCTAAAAATATAGGTGAGGAAGTCTATTTAATTATAAAGACATCGCTTTCTTTTACTGCTTGTAAATAAAAAGTGTATCTCAAAAGAAAATATGTATTTGTGATACCGGGAGAAACCATATGAAAAAAACAAAATTGATTGAAAATATGATCCATGGGATATTTTTGATTCTGGGACTGATTACCATAGCCAGTGTTTTAATGATAACCATTTATCTTGTAATTGCAGGTATTCCGGCAATCAGAGAAATCGGATTATTTGATTTTCTGTTTGGAAAGACATGGGCATCTACTGCAGAAGAACCGCTCTTTGGTATTTTGCCTTTCATTTTGACCAGTGTATATGGAACCGCAGGAGCTATTGTTCTGGGAGTACCTGTTGGATTTTTTACAGCTGTTTATCTTTCCAAAATTGCCACAGGAAAAGTAAGGGAAATAATGGAAGGAGCAGTCAGCCTTTTGGCAGGAATTCCTTCCGTTGTATATGGTCTTGTGGGTATGCTGGTATTGGTACCGGGAATCAGAAAAATCTTTCATGTGCCGGATGGAGCCAGTTTATTGGCAGCAATTATTATTCTGGCAATTATGATTTTGCCTTCCATTATAAAAGTATCCATAACTGCATTGGATGCAGTGCCAAAGGAATACGAAGAAGCCTCTTTGGCATTAGGAGCAACACCTATAGAAACATATTTCAGGGTATCGGTTCCCGCAGCGAAGAGCGGAATCGCAACAGCGGTAGTTCTGGGAGTAGGAAGAGCTATCGGAGAGGCTATGGCGGTTATGATGGTATCGGGAAATGTTCCCAATATGCCGTCACTTTTCCAGAGTGTACGTTTTCTGACTACAGCAGTTGCCAGTGAAATGGCATATTCCAGCGGATTGCAGCAGCAGGCTTTGTTTTCCATTGCTTTGGTATTATTCTTATTTATCATGTTGATCAACGTGACACTGAACTTCTTTTTGAAAAAGGATGGAAAGGCAGCGTAGGAAAGGTGGTACAAGATGGATGTTCTATTTAAAAAAGATAAAATGGCAGAAAGAAATATTTGGGAAAAAAGAAGCGAAAAACAAGTAGAAAAGGAAGAGAGTAAAGTAAAGCAAAAAAGAAAAACATATGAATTGCTTATGAAAACACTGATGTATGTATCTGCATTACTGACAGCATTATTGGTTATCTTCCTGTTGGTTTATGTGATGGTTAAGGGTATTCCGAATCTATCTCTGGAATTTTTAACAACGAAACCCAGTTACATAACAGAAAAGATTGGGATTCTGCCGGATATTTTAAATACAATTTATATTGTAATAGCAACACTTCTCGTGGTGCTTCCTTTGGGAGTGGGAGCAGCCATTTATTTAACAGAATATGCAAGCAATAAAAAAATTGTAAGTGCTATTGAATATGCAGCGGAAACCCTTTCCGGAATTCCTTCTATTATTTATGGTTTGGTTGGAATGCTGTTTTTCTGTCAGTTCATGGGAATGAAAACGTCCCTTTTAGCGGGAGCAATGACTTTGGTAATTATGAACCTGCCCACTATTATGAGAACGACACAGGAAAGTTTAAAAACAGTTCCCCAAAGCTACCGGGAAGGAGCCTTTGGTCTGGGAGCAGGAAAATGGAGAGTCATCAGAACAGTAGTATTGCCGGGCTGTGTGGATGGTGTGATTACCGGATGTATTCTTTCCATTGGACGAATTCTGGGAGAATCGGCAGCATTGTTATTTACCGCGGGATTTGCCCACGCAGTAAATGGAATGTGGGAGGGGCTTTCCAGTCCCGGAGCAACATTGACGGTAGCTTTATATGTGTATGCGAAGGAACAGGGAGAATTTGGAGTGGCATTTGCCATTGCAGCGATTTTAATGGTGTTAACAGTACTGATTAATTTGGCGGCAACCATGGTTGGAAAATATTTTGCAGCTACTCAGAGCAAAGCGAATTAATAAGAAAACTGCTATGAATGCCTGCATTCTCAAACAGGTTTTCTTATTAATTTATTTGGTGAGAATCCACAGCGAGGAAATCGGAAAGATTTTTGAGTTTGTTCTGAACCGTTTTTATAAATTTAATTTGAGATAGGAGAAACAGTTGATGAATAATATTATAAACGCAAAGGAGCTGTGCATCTGGTATGGAGCCAACAAAGCATTAAAAGAGATTTCCATGCCTATACCGGAGAAAAGTATTACAGCTTTAATTGGACCTTCCGGTTGTGGAAAATCCACATTTTTGAAAACCTTGAACAGAATGAATGACTTAGTACCGGGAATTAAAATCGAAGGTAAAGTAGAGTATGAAGGAAAAAATATTTTTGATTCTTCTGTGGATGTAAATGAACTTCGAAGAGAAATTGGAATGGTATTTCAGAAGCCTAATCCATTTCCAATGAGTATTTATGACAATATTGCGTACGGACCTCGTACTCATGGAATTACCAATAAAGCACGATTGGATGAAATTGTAGAAAAAGCATTAAAAGATGCGGCAATCTGGGATGAAGTGAAAGACAGGTTGAAAAAGAACGCGTTAGGTCTGTCCGGCGGACAGCAGCAGCGTCTTTGTATTGCAAGAGCTTTGGCAGTAGAACCAAAAGTTTTGTTGATGGATGAACCCACCAGTGCACTGGATCCGATTTCCACTTCCCGTATTGAAGAACTTGCGACGCAGTTGAAAGAAAAGTATACTATAGTTATTGTAACTCACAATATGCAGCAGGCAGTTCGAATTTCCGATTATACAGCTTTCTTTTTGATGGGAGAATTGGTGGAATTTGGAGAAACAGAAAAACTGTTTTCCCAGCCAATGGATCAACGAACAGAAGACTATATTACAGGGAGATTTGGATAATGAGAAGCAGATTTGATGAACAGTTAATGCTGTTAAATAA
>CAYYZV010000108.1:0-7780 GCA_964476275.1 uncultured Roseburia sp. | reverse complement strand
CCAAGATAATAAAATCCGGCTGCAAAGTTTCGATTTCATCTTCATTCATCATCAGCTTGGAATAGGTAAAGAATTGTATCTGAGCCTTTAAATAATCCATGAAACCTAAAGTTTTATTGAAATCTAAAGCAGCATTTTCTGCCCCTTCCAAAGTCTTTTTCAGATTCTCCAACTGTGTCTGATAAATATACTCACTCGGGGAAAGCCAGAGAATTTTCTTCTCCGGATAATCTGCCGCCAGCTGAAACGCAATGAACGATTTTCCTGTTCCTGTCGGATGAATAACCGCTGCTCTGCCTGTTTCTTCCATAAGATTTACGGCTGCTTCATATGCCTGTCTGTTATGTTCGAATAATTTCAAATCCATATGCACATACTTCTTCCATAAAATCCGTTGTTATGAGTGACCCTTTTCGCAGATTTATATAATCTGCGAAAAAGCCCCTGTTTTTGCCTAAATTATGGGATTTGTCAGGAATTTTGACCCCTATACTGACCATAAATAGAATCTAATTGATTCAGATGATTCCGCTTGACCTCCATAGATGGATGCACATATCTGTTTAATGTAATCCTCACATCAGAATGTCCTAGTATTTCACTTACACTTTTTACATCTGCACCGCTGCTGATACAGTTTGTGGCAAAGGTATGACGAAGTGTATGAAAACCATGATGTTCTACTCCGGCTTTGCACAAATACTGTTTAAATTTGTACTGGTATGTCCGGGGATCAAGTGGTCTGTCCTTATTAAAAATATAGCCTGTTTCCGATGACTGAAATTTTAAAAGAAGCTCATAGATTTGCTCTGAAACAGGAATTTCTCTCGCCGAACAATTCGTTTTCGGTTTATCTTCCACAAGAGTCGTCTTTTTTTCTCCATCTTCTTCCGGCAGTCTTTGGACTGTCCGGTTTATGTGGAGAGATTTTGTTGAGAAATCAACATCTTCCCACTTCAAAGAACAGACTTCTCCTAAGCGAAGTCCCGTATGCAAACATAACAGAACCCCAAATTTGTAAATATCCATATCCTGATACAGATATTGCACCAATTTTGTCTGCTCTGAAGTATTAAAAATTTTTACCGGCGTGGCTTCTTTCTGACATTTCAATTTCTGCATCGGAACAGCAGGTATCTTATATTTGGACTGTGCATAGGAAAAAATTTGATTTAATACACAACGGATACTTTTCTTGTTGCTTTCCGATGATACTGACTGATAAATTTCTTCCATCTTTTCGAAATCTATCTTCTCAATCCATTCTTCACCGATTTTTTTCTGAATATGATGATTGTAAACTGCTTTGTATTTGTTATAAGTCGAAGACTTCTTCGTATTATGTATCTCTCTCAGCCAGTCTTCAGCCACTTCATTTACCGTAAGTTGCAATTCATTTGTCATTACATTTACCCGATTTTCTGTCCTTGCTTTTGCCAGCTTTTTCTTTACTTCTGCATAAGTAGGAGCATATACGGAATGTATTCTTGAAACATTGTCCTCTTTTACCACATACCGACCTTCCCACCGGCCGTCTTTTCGTTTCCGAATGTTTTCACCTTTTCTTGACATAATCTGTACCTCTTTTCTCTGCTGATTTGTACCCATTTTCACGACCCCTTATAAAATCTAATGAGCTGATTTTCTGCCGAAAAAATCCGTTTTTTCCGTTTCAGGAGTCGTTTTTTGTCTTTTTTCCAAAAACATAATTTTATATCTTGACAAGAATATGCAAAAAACTTACAATATCACGTGTGTAGTTTGAAAAAATATTGAGTTTTTTGATTTCGCAGATTATATAAATCTACGATAATTTTAACTATTCAGAGCCAAGGCAATTTTCATAAAATGCAGGCATTCAGCTTGCTGAAATGAATGCATTTTTGAAAATTTCTTTGGCGAGAAGCCACAGCGAGGAAACACACAGTGTTTTCGAGCTTGGCTCTGAATAGTTGCCAATGTTATAAATACACGCAAAACAGGCAGCCCGAAAGCTGCCTGTTTTTTTACTGTTATAAAATTAAAATAAACCACTTACTATCTGTTTTTGATGATAATAAGTGGTTTTTATGTTTATAAATCTTTCATCAGTTTTACTGTCATCGCCGTCCAGATAATCGCCTTTGGCTTCAATCAGTACCAGATTTCCAGATTTTGTCATAAGCATAAAATCCGGATAGTGGTTCATAAATGCGTTCAGACGTAATCCTTTGCGTTCAATAATTCTGTGCCACCATTTGATATTGTTTAATCCTACCACAACATCAATGAGCGTGTTTTCAAAGTTATTCATGTCATCACGCTCGGCTTCATATAGGGAATACGGAATCGCATCCGTAGTTCTTGCAGGAGTAATTACGCTCGGAAGAACATAAGAATCACGGCATATAATCTTACCACTGTCTAGCCACTTATAAAATTGGTTTTCATGGTAAGTATCTTCTAACACTTCAATTTTCTGTTGGATTTTACGGGCATAAACAGGAATTGCTGTTTCCATAGCAGCAAGTTCATCCTCTGTCATATTTCCTACAATTCTTCTTACGTAATCCTCTATCTCCGAAGCAGCATAACGGTTGTTCTTGTTGATTTGACGGCAAATCATGTCTATACAGTGGCGGATTTTCTTTTCCTGCGGCAGTTTTGCAAGATATTCCCGTATATATTCGCTCTCATCTTTGCTGACACGTTTATACTTAGGAACCGCCTCTCCCTGTTCCTGAATATCTACACGATACATTTCTCCCGTAGCCAGTTCAAAACTGATTTGTGCATCCTGTCCGCTCAATGAAAATCCTTCAGAAAGATGTTCCGGTTCAAGCAGTTCATAAGCATCTCCGAACAAATCCGGTACAGATTGCAGGAAAAACTGAGGAATGCGGAGGTTTTGTACTTCCTCTCTGTATTGTGCCTGTACTTGGTTCTGATTCAGCATATCGCCCAGCTCACCTCCCATAAATCCACTGTTATCGCTATCCGCCAATTCTGTTTCATAAGCTTTGACAGCCTGCTGTGCCTCCTGCTCCATACTTACCATTGTTTGATTTGTTGACTCTGTTGGTGCTTCAAGTACAGTTTTCACTTCTTCCGGCACAATATCATCAAAAGTATCCGCATATGATTCTGTTTGAGTAGAAAATTCCATTTGAACATACTCAGGTTCAGGAGTCGTATTAACAATAGGTTCAATGCTTTCACCAATACGGTAGTCCTTACGGCTGAATCCTGCTTTATTAAGCAGAATGCTGCTTTGCATAAGGCTGACGAAGAATACGCCCTAAAATCTGTTTTTCCTAAATCGTCCACCTTAGATGTTTTTACGGCAATCTGTTCTTTCGGTATTCCCATATCAATGATAATATATGCTTTTCGGCTCAATGTTCCAAGACCATTACGTGAAAAATAAAACTCTGGCAAAACCCCATGTTCAAATATAGCAGTTACTTTCGCCTTTGCTATTTCAAGAGGTTCTGCTAAAACAATAGCTAGAACCTCTTTTCTGATATTTTCTAACGAAACGCCACACATTTCAGCACGTTTTTCAGTATCGTCTAAATCCATTAATTTATATTCTGCCCATTGATTCATTGCTTCAAGCATTTGCTCTTGTCCCAAACTCCAACAGCGTCCCTGCGGTGGGTAAGTGTATTCGCCCGTAGTCGGATTTTGTATAGCATAAACCATTCCTTGATGGGTTGCAGCATTGGGTGCACTTGCAACAATATTTCTCCATGCACCTTTAGGGTCATTATCAGGATTTTTATATTTCGAATCCATCCGTTCGGTTCTCTGTAACTTATTTGGCTGCCAAAATGGAGTTTTCCCATATACAAGAATATGTTCTACCTCGGCTGCGATACCTTTTACATCATTTCGCATAGAATAAGTACGCTGCAAAGATATATCTGCCACAAAACAAGATGTACCAAAAATCTCATCACAAATAGCTTTCAAAAAATATAATTCATTATCATCAATACTAATAAAAATAGCACCATCTTCTGCCAATAGTCTTTGCAGTAATTTCAATCGAGGATACATCATGCACAGCCACTTATCATGACGGCTCAAGTCCTCGCCCTCTTTCCCGACAACTTCCCCAAGCCATTTTAAGATATGAGGATCATTTACATTATCGTTGTATACCCATCCTTCGTTGCCCGTATTATAAGGCGGGTCTATGTAAATGCACTTAATCTTTCCCTCGTACTGTGGCAAAAGGGATTTTAATGCAGACAGATTATCTCCATGAAAATCATATTTTCGCTGCCATTCATTCTAATGTAGGCATTTCCCATCCTCTCCTTTATTCATTTTCGATTCACAGGCAGTTCTCATATGAGTTCCTGTATATACATCTGCATCAAATTTTCGTCATTTTTTCTGTAAGCAACTGTTATGTATTTTAGCATGAAACCTCACGTTATTCTATACGTAATTAATCAGTGCCTTCATAATAACGATTCGTCCCCTTAATATCCTATTTTATAAATAAACTTCCTGTTTTTATCCATCACTTCTTCTACCGATAAATCAAGCCAGTTTTTTCTTGAACGTTCCAACTGCTTTTTGTATGTACTGCTGGTTAATACCCTGTCTGCTCTTTTCCGTTATCATCTGTTCTTTGGAATTAATCAGTACGCTGGCAGAATCTTCTTGAAAGCATATGTCAAAACAATACTCCTCCTGCTCAATATCCAAATCTTTATGGACTCCAATATCTACTTTTACATTTATCACCTGACAGGCTGCGCATAACCACACCGCCTTTTATCGTAACATTTCGATGAAAACTACTCTGGGAAATTGCTTTAATGATGATATCCTGACATAATTTTGCCGCTGCATTTGCTTCGCTGTAGCCCTCTTTCCTGAGCTTTTCCACTTCATCCAATAAGTTCATTACAATACCTCCAGTTGTATCATGTCCAGTAGTTTTTCTGCATTTCTGAATTTATATGCGTATTCCTCTACCTTTGCAATATCCATCTTCTCAACTTTATTTCTGTAATTCGAAATAATCTCTTTATAATAATCAAATGAAAATTTATTTTTAAACCGCATAAGTTCTATTAACATACGTTCCAAACTGTAAATCGTTATTTCCGTATTTTGATACTGCATTTTTATTCTTCCCATATCAAAAATATCCTGTTTCAAAAAAGACTGGACTACCCTCTCATCCCTAATCCTTGAATCCGTCCGAACAGTTGCCAGATAATAATAATCTGGAATAACATCTGTGAGGGAATGGTAATAAAATGCACTTTCTCCCGTAAAAATTGCCCTCGGATATTTCGCACTGATAATTTCTAGCTCCAAGCAGTTTTTATTAGAAGAATAAATTCCCTTTTCTTTTTGAAAAAGTCTGCCTTCCTCTATTTCCTTTTTTAATAAATAATCATTTCCATATTTTTCCATACACTGCTTATAGGTCAATATCATGCTTAAACATCCTTTATTTTAGTAAAAATACACACATAATATACATCCTGTGTATTTTTACTAAAATTTTATCGTTTTTCATTTCATCTGTCAATAAATAATTAAAGTAAATATACACACAAATTCTTTATTGTGTGTATATTTGCTCAAATCAATTTATACATTTACCACTCTATATTATGAGAAGTTTTCTTCATATTTTTAGAATATTCCCCACTTTTTACTTTTTCCATTCCTTGTGCTATCACCACTGCCCTTTTTTCTGCTAATTTTTCCCTTATGGAGATTCTGCCATGCTGCTTTTTATTCTCCTGCTGTAAGTTTTTCTGCCCGATTCCCCGATATTCTGAAAAAACTGTTCTGTACGGCTCTTAAACGCTGCTACAATGCCATTCTCCTGTGGCATAGAAACACCATAAGCAACTGTTTCTCATGCACTTTCATTGAACAGTTCTTCCATGGAATGCATTGTTTTCACTCCGCAGATATTTTTTAGTATCCCCATATAAATATAATCTGCCTGTGTATAGGTTATATACGACTGGTTCCGCGGATCTGTCATTTCCTCAATCCATTCCGGAAGATGTTTAAAAAAGTGCTTTATAATAAACAGCAGTCCGATAATTCCTTTATCGCGCTGTTTATAATTCCGTTTCTTCTCTTTTGTCTGCCAGTCTTTCTTTTTCTTCATTGTCTTTTTTGCTTTTTTCATACTGGAAACGTCTGGTAATCCTTTTCCACGTTCCCATTTTGAAACGGCTCTATCGGTAATTCCGAGTTTTTCAGCAAGAGCTGCTTGCGTTAAATTATTACTTCTTCTTTGTGATGCAATAAATTCACCAATCTTTGAACCAAACGATTAGTAGAATGCATGAAATTAAAATAATCACGCGCTTTCAGACTCACCAAAAGACTAAAAGTTATCAGATTATCCAATCTTCCTTTTTTAAGCAGGTTATATGCTCTGTTCTTACTTCGTTCAGCATGGAGCACGGAACGTTTTCCTTTGTGTACTGATATTAAAATCCACATTTCTCCTGCACTCTCTTTGACTTGATATTGCCGTCGAAATAGCCGCACCACACTTTTTCAAGATGCAATTTTTCAAAAGCATAGCGAAGTATTTCCTGTACAGCTTCGGGTATCAAACCTTGCCCCCAATATGGAACACCAATCCAATATCCCACCTCTGCTTCTGTGTCAGGAATTCCCATGTTGCTCGCTTTGCCAATCATTAATCCGATACTTCCAATGGCACATCCTGTACTTTTATCAACAACTGCATATGTTTCTGGGGCTGATAAGACAAGGCTGTTTTCTACACTTGTATGAACAGGCCATCCAGCAATAGGACCTACTTCGGGTGCACTCGCATATCTATATAAATTTTCTGCATCTGATTCTTCCCATGGGCGAAGAATCAATCTGTATCAGATTACTTTCCATTATTCTTTCCAATTTCGTTCCCATTATTTCCTCCGTCCCTGAGTACGGATAATGTTTCCTCAGAAAGACCGTTATTATGCAGCCCCCTTCCCTCCACTGGCATTACCCAGTTTCATCGGTACTATAAAGCTCTCCGACTGTCTGCCACCAAAACCACCATTTAATCATATCAGCAGTAATACCAGGCATCGGACAATACATAGAAACTAAATAATTTCCATCCTCCAGTTTCCGATAACCTGTTCATTCTTTTCACCTACTAAAAGCCTATCCTTCTTAATGGGACATTTTCCTAACAGCTCTGCCATGTTCTTAGCTAGTATACGCAAAATATCTTCCCCATACGGGTCAGCTCCTTCAAGCTTAATATTCCAATAGTTACTACTTACAATCGGCATTTCAGAATAGGTAAAATACTTATTGAGTCTATCCAGGGTTGCACTTGCACCAGAACGCCAGCAGGTTGTCACTGCAGCAGATGGTTTTCCTTTAAAAAGTCTTCCATAACAGGACCCTGCGTAAAAAACCCGGTCAAGCAAAGCACAAAGTGCCCCATTTGGACCTGCAAAATAAACAGGAGTGCCAATAATCACACCATCAGCCTCTATTATTTTCTCAATAAGTTCGTTGCATGCATCATCAAATACACATCTATACTCATTTTTACAACTATTGCAATGGATGCAGCCACGCACCGATTCAGTACCCAATTGAAACCATTCACTATCTACCCCACTTTCATGCAGCGTCTTCTCAATTATCGCCAGTGCCGTATAGGTTTCTCCCTTTGCACGTGGGCTTCCATTAATAAGCAATACTTTCATATCCTTTACCCCTCAATTTTTGCTATTGTCACCAAAGGCTTAATTGCATATCCTTCCAGCTTCTC
>CAYYZV010000107.1:0-7865 GCA_964476275.1 uncultured Roseburia sp. | reverse complement strand
TTGCTGCAGGTACAGATAAGCTTGCTACTCAGATGAAGGGTAATGCCGTAATGAACATCGTATTATTCGGTTTGATTATCGGTGATTATGCACTTAGTGGTACGGTTACAGGTATGATTTCTGTTCCTACAACAATTATCATGATATTCTGTGTAGGTAGTATTGCTACTAAAATGGGACAGAAAATGGCTATGCTTGTTGGTTCATGGGGCGGTATCATTATCAATGCATTATTAGTTTGTCTTTGGGTATTCGGAGATTCTGCATCATTCAGTAATGGTAGTGGTGGAGTAAACGTAGGATTCTTTGCAATCGCTTATATTGTACTTCAGGTATTAAATGGTGCGATGGCAGGTTTGTCAGGTAACATCGTTATCCCAATGACAGCAGACTGTGCAGACTACGAAACATATCGTACCGGTAAATATATGCCAGGTTTAATGGGTACCTTATTCTCATTCGTTGATAAGTTAATTTCCTCATTTGCTCCAATGCTTGTTTCTGTTCTTTTCGCAGCAATTGGATTTAAAGAAGCGTTACCTGACCTTGTAGATGCAGAACGTTTAGCAGCTGATCCGGGATTAAAATCAGCAACATTCGTTATCGCACTTTTCTGTTTACATGGTTCCGTAATCATCGGTAACTTATGCAACGTAGTAGCTATGAAATTCTATCCGCTTTCAAAAGAAAAAATGGAAGAAATTCAGGGTGAAATCGCTGCTATCAAAGCAAAAGCCAGTGCAAATTAATATGGAAATTCGTTGATTTTAGGAGAAGATTAATCAAATAATCCTTCTAAGCAGACAAGATAAAAAAGAAAAGTCTGCTTAGGAGGATTTTTTTATGTGTGAACAACAATATTTTTTTAAGAAAAAGAAAAAAAGTTACCATACAATAATTGTCAAAATGTACATTTTAAATGTATAATAGAAAGTAGGTTACTATACAAAGAGCTAACCGACACTTGCTGTTGAATAGCGAAAGAAGATGATTCTGGAGGTTTGATACAAAAGATGACGCACGATAAAAAAATTTTTGCAAAAAATACGAAGAATACGAAGAAGGCTATGAGAATATGGCTGGGAATAAATATCTTGTTTTTGATAATATATATGGTGACTTTAGGAATGGCGATTAGCAGTGAAGCGGGCATAGTTCATTATGCTGCTTTGGCTGGCATTGTGCTGTTATGGTTTTTGGGAAGTTTCATTTTGATACGCTATCTGGTGAAATCAGGTGAAGCAGGTGCCGCACTTGCAGAAAATGAGTTTGCAAGGGTGCTTGGAACGATAGAGAAGGTAAAAGGTGCAAGCAATGAGGTTGTAGACGGCGTTTCTGTTGTGCGTGAGCTTGCCGAAGAGAATAAGGGAAGTGCGAGCGCAGTTGCAAACAGTATGGAAGAATTAGTAGGACAGGGCAGTACCTTAAGCCGGGAAATTGATTCTTCTATGGAGATGACAGAGGATATTGATCAGCAGGTAGCAAATGTCAGTGGATTGGTGGAGCAGATTGTGGAATTGAGTGAGCGCTCTGCGGCGCAGGCAACGACCAGCTACAAAGAATTGGAAGATGCCGTGACAGCTACCAATAAGATGGCGAAGCTGTCGGAAGAGGTGGAAGTTGTTTTGAATGATTTTAAAAATCATTTTGAAAAAGTGAAGAAGGAAACCAGCATGATAGAGAGTATTTCTTCACAGACGAATCTTTTGGCATTAAATGCATCGATTGAAGCGGCAAGAGCAGGAGAACAGGGAAAAGGTTTTGCGGTTGTTGCAGATGAAATACGGAATTTAAGTATGGGAACACAGACCTCTTCTACCAGCATTATGGAGGCATTAAAGCTATTAGAGGATACTTCCGGTAAAATGACAGAATCTATTGCACAGATTTTGGGATTGATAGTGAATACATTAAAGACGATTCAGTCTGTAAATACAAGTGTAGGAATGATTGCAGATGAATCAAGACAGTTAGGGGATGAAATTTTAACCGTAGATTCCGCGATGAAGCATGTGGAGACATCTAATAAGAATATGGTGGAAAATATGCATCATGTGAAAGAAATTATGGAATCTATGACAGAATGCATTGTGGATTCTGAGGAAATAACCGTTGCCATGGTGGAAAAATACGATGAAACAGCACGTAATATTACAAAAATTGAAGGTGTTGTAGGACAATTAGTAGGGGAATTAGGAGACGGCGGTTTCATGAATGTAAATGATATTACTGCCGGAATGAATGTTGAAATTTCGAAGCCAAATAGTGAACAGAGTTACAGAGCGGATGCGGCAGGCATATCGAATGGACGGATTTTATTAGAAAATGATATGAAAGCAGAAGCATTCTTAACAGAGATGCAAAAGAGCAGATTTGATGTAAATGTAATCGTGAGAAATTATTTATATACGTGGAATCATGTTCAGATTGTAAAACAGCCGGCAAATGGACGGACTTATTACCAGTTATTAGTGGAAGGCAATCCGAAGGTAGTGAAACGAAGAAAACAGGCAAGGGTATCTATGAAAAATGCTTGTGAGATTCAAATCAAAGATAAAAATCTGTCACTGAAAGGTTCTATGGTGAACTTAAGCGCAGGCGGTTTTGCTTTTTCAAGCAAGGCACCGGTATTTGCGGATGCAGCAGGTGAAAGTGTTCAGATTACAATCAGCAAATTCCCGATTTTAAATGGTAAACCGCTGGAAGGTATTGTGATTCGTTCCTTTGAAGAAAAGGGAAATTACATTGTGGGCTGCCGAATGCTGTATGACAGCAAAGCGATCAAAGCTTATGTAGAAAGTGCAGCAAAATAATAAAACCGTATTTTAGACCTGCAGGGTCAAAATATAAAAGATTGGAGAGACTTATGAAAACATTTGATTACGGAAAAGTAAAAGATCCTCGCTTTTTTAAAGAAGGGCGTCTTGAAGCACATTCTGACCATCGATTCTATAGCAGCGCAGATGAAATGGAAACAGGAGAGAGTGGTTTTAAAGTATCTTTAAATGGATTATGGAAATTTCATTATGCAAAAAATTACGCGGCGGCTGTAACGGATTTTATGGAAGAGTCTTTTGACTGCAAGGGATGGGATGATATCTATGTACCATCGAATATTCAGATGGAAGGATATGATGCTCCACAGTATGCAAATCAGCAGTATCCTTGGGAAGGTCACGAGGAAGTTTTGCCGGGAGAAATTCCACAGAGATTTAATCCGGTTGCAAGTTATGTAAAAAACTTTGAAGTACCGGAAAATTTTGCAGGCAAGAGAGTATTTATTTCTTTCCAGGGCGCAGAAAGCGGCCTGGCTGTATGGTTAAACGGAAAATATATTGGATACAGTGAAGACACTTTTACTCCTTCAGAATTTGAATTGACAGAAGCGCTAAAAGAAGGAAAAAATAAACTGGCCGTACAGGTGTTTAAATGGACAGCAAGCAGCTGGTGTGAAGATCAGGATTTCTTCCGTTTCAGCGGCTTATATAGAGAAGTATATTTGTATACTGTACCGGATGTACATATTTGGGATATGTGTGTAAGAGCCATTCCGGAAGAAAGCCTTGTGACAGCAAATTTTGAACTCTGTACAAAGACAAAAGGTGAGGGACAGGCAAAAGTTACGTTGTCGAAAGATGACAAAGCAGTGATAGATGCAGTGATTGCATTAGGTGAAGATGAAAAAGTTTCATGGACTGTGGAAAATCCAAAGCTTTGGAGTGCAGAAGATCCGCAGCTTTATGATTTATTGATTGAGGTATATGATGAAGACGAAAAGCTTTCTGAAGTAATTTCTGAAAAAGTCGGATTCCGCAGATTTGAAATGAAAGATAATATCATGACAATTAACGGCAAGCGAATTGTATTTAAGGGTGTAAACCGTCATGAATTCAGTGCTGTAAATGGAAGATGTGTATCAGAAGCAGAATTGCTTCAGGATATTCTGACCATGAAGCAGAATAATATTAATGCAATCCGTACCTGCCATTATCCAAATGTTTCTTCTATTTATCGTCTGTGCGATGAATACGGATTATACATGATGGATGAGACAAATATGGAAACACATGGAACATGGGCAGTTGCAAATGGTGATACTACCTATATTCTGCCGCATGATAAGATGGAATGGCTGGATATGCTTTTAGATCGTGCAAATTCCATGTATCAGAGAGATAAGAATCATGCATCCATTATTATTTGGTCCTGTGGAAATGAGTCCTACGGCGGCAAGGTTATTTTTGAAATGTCAGAATTTTTCCGTAACATAGACCCAACACGTCTGGTACATTACGAAGGTGTGTTCCATGATCGTACTTATAATGATACAAGTGATATGGAAAGCCAGATGTATCCATCGGTTGCAATGATTAAAGAATTTTTAGCAAAAGACAGAAGCAAGCCATTTATCTGCTGCGAATACACACATGCGATGGGCAATTCCTGCGGCGGCATGCATTTATATACCGATTTGACAGATGAAGATCCATTGTATCAGGGTGGATTTATCTGGGATTATATTGATCAGTCTATCTTTAAGAAAGACCGCTATGGAAAAGAATTTCAGGCATATGGCGGAGATTTTGGCGACCGTCCTTGCGATTACAATTTCAGTGGAAATGGTATTGTTTATGGTGGTGACCGTAAGCCTTCTCCGAAGCTTCAGGAAGTAAAATACAATTATCAGAATATTACAGCTGAAGTAACAAAAGATGCAGTACGTGTTATTAATAAAAATTTATTTACAAATACAAATGCTTATACATGTGTTATAACTGTAGAAAAAGAAGGAAAACTGGTTCGCCGTGCAGTACTTGAGACGAATGTGGCACCACTTAGTGAGGAAACCTATGCACTTCCGGCTGCAGAAGAGAAGCCTGCAGGTGAATATGTTATTACTGTTTCTTTCCAGCTAAAAGAAGATACTTTATGGGCAAAAGCAGGACATGAAGTGGCATTTGGCCAGTATGTATATCAGGTGGAGACAGAGGAGAAGGTTTGTAAAACCGGCGTAGAACTCGTAAGAAGTCCACAGAATATCGGTGTGCGTGGTGAGAATTTTGAAGTAATTTTCTCAGTTGTTTACGGTGGATTAGTTTCTTATAAGTATGCAGGAAGAGAAATGATCGAAATGATTCCAAAGCCAAACTTCTGGCGTGCACCAAATGATAACGATAACGGTAATATGATGCAGGCACGTTATGCGCAGTGGAAGATTGCAAGTATGTACGTGACACATAAAGCAGTCGGACAGGATATGTTTGCAGGAACGGCTGTTGAAGTAGAAGAAAACGAATACAGTGCAGCTGTTACATATACTTACAATATGCCGACACTTCCGGCAAGCAAATGTAAAGTAAGATATGAAGTATTCGGTGACGGAACCGTGAAGACAACACTTACTTATGATCCAATCAAAGAGCTTGGCGATATGCCGGAATTTGGTATGATGTTTAAACTGAACGCAGATTATGACCATGTAAAATGGTATGGCTTAGGTGCATCAGAAACTTATGCAGACCGTAAGAGAGGTGCAAAACTTGGTGTTTACGAAAATCAGGTAAAAGATAATATGGCGCAGTATCTGGTTCCGCAGGAATGTGGCAATAAAGAAGAAGTAAGATATGCAGAGATTACAAACCGCAGAGGAAGAGGCATGCGTTTTGAAATGACAAAAGAAAATGGACCAATGTGCTTCTCTGCGCTTCCATATACACCACACGAGCTTGAAAATGCGGCACATCCATATGAACTGCCGGAGGTACATTATACTGTTGTACGTGCTGCTAAGGCTCAAATGGGTATCGGCGGTGATGACAGCTGGGGTTCCTGCACACTTCCGGAGTACTTAATCAATGTGGATGGAAAGATGGAATTCAGCTTTAAATTTAAGGGGATTTAAAATGATTTAACAGGTCTGTGCATTAACCGCACAGACCACATATAAAATATAGAAGGGCGGTTTTTACGATGGAATACATAAAATATGATGAGAGTACCGGACGCTTTATTTTAGAGACAGCGAACAGTACTTATCAGATGAAAGTAGATAAATTTGGTTATTTGATGCATCTTTATTACGGAAAAAAGGTAACAGGAAACATGGATTACCTTTTGGTTTACTATGACAGAGGACATTCAGGAAATCCATATGAAGCAGAAATGGACAGAACTTATTCCTATGATTCTCTGCCACAGGAATATCCGGCATGGGGCAATGGCGATTTCCGTACCTCCTGCTTTGAAGTACAGATGGCAAAGGGCACTTTCGGCTGCCATTTGAAATATAAGAGCCACTGCATCAAAGACGGAAAATATGCGTTAGAAGGTCTTCCAGCAGTTTATGCAGATACAAATGAAGCACAGACGCTAGAGATTTTATTGGAAGATGAAGTCAGCGGATTAAATGTTACTTTATTATATGGCGTAGTTCCGCAGTATGATGCGATTACAAGAGCATTAAAGGTAGAAAATAAAGGTTCTGAAGCTGTGACCTTACAGAAGGTTCAGAGTGCATGTTTAGATTTATTAAGCGGAGATTATGATTTAATTACTTTATGCGGACGTTACCCAATGGAAAGGCAGATGCTAAGAGCACCAATTACATGTGGTTCTCATGTAATCGGAAGCAAAAGAGGTGTTTCCAGTCATCATTACAATCCGTTCATGATTGTTGCAGCACCACAGGCTACAGAAGATTATGGTGACTGCTATGGAATGTCTTTCGTTTACAGCGGAAACTTCAAGGCTGAAGTAGAAAAAGATCATATCAATCAGGTGCGCATGACAATGGGTATTCAGGATGAGAGATTTGCATGGGATTTACAGCCAGGTCAGTCTTTCACAGCACCGGAAGTTGTTATGGTATACAGCGGAGAGGGATTAGGCAATTTATCCAGATGTTACCACAAGCTTTACAGAAGACATTTATGTCGTGGAAAATATAAAACGATTCCAAGACCAGTGTTAATTAATAACTGGGAAGCTACTTATTTTGATTTTACCGGAGACCGTATTTTTGAAATCGCTGCAAAGGCAAAAGAGCTTGGCGTAGAAATGATGGTATTAGATGACGGCTGGTTTGGAAAGAGAAATTCTGACCTTAGTAGTCTGGGTGACTGGTATGTAAATGAAGAAAAAATGGGCGGCACCTTAAAAGAAGTAGTAGACAGAGTCAATGCAATTGACATGAAATTTGGTATCTGGGTAGAGCCTGAAATGGTTTCTGAAAACAGTGATCTTTATCGTGAGCATCCGGACTGGGTACTTATGGTTCCCGGAAGAAAACCGGACAGAAGCCGTTTCCAGCTGGTATTAGATTTTTCAAGACAGGATGTTGTAGATGCGATTTTCAATAAGCTTACAGCTGTGTTAGATACCGCTAATATTGAATATATCAAATGGGATATGAACCGCAGTATTGCAGACGTATATTCTGCAACAAAGGATGCAAAAAATCAGGGAGAAGTGCTTCACCGGTATGTACTCGGTGTATATGATTTCCAGGAGAGACTTCTTGCACGTTATCCAAATCTTTTACTGGAAGGCTGCTGTGCCGGCGGAGGACGTTTTGATGCAGGTATGCTTTACTACAGCCCACAGATTTGGTGCAGTGACAATACAGACGCCTTAAACCGTATCATTATTCAGCATGGTACTTCCTTTGGTTATCCGATTTCAGCAGTTGGTTCTCATGTATCAGCAGTTCCGAACCATCAGACAGGAAGAAGTGCTTCTTTGAAATTGAGAGGTATGGTTGCGATGGCAGGCAGCTTTGGTTATGAATTAGATTTAGGAAAGCTTTCTGATGAAGAGAAAGCAGAAGTAAAACAGCAGATTAAAGATTTCCATAAGTACTGGAATGT
>CAYYZV010000106.1:0-7920 GCA_964476275.1 uncultured Roseburia sp. | reverse complement strand
TTGCCAGCTATATTAATAATAAAATGAGTGAATTAGAGGCTGTTGAGGCTTTTAAGCGTCTTTCATTGGAAATGAAGACGATAATGATGTACTTGAATATCGCAGACGATTATTTTAAAGCGAAAGCGTTATTGGAAAAACTAGAGAAGGACATAGAGACAAAGGATAAAGAACTCTATGAATTAAAACATGATTTGGTTTCCAGTCAGATTAAAACAGAAAACAGTGATTCCGCGTTAAAGGATTTGGAAAAAGAAAAGAAAGACTTGGAAAAGGAAAACAAAGACCTGTGGGTGGAGATAGCCAGATTAGAAGCAGCGTTAGAAAATGCGCAAAAATGAGAGTTTTGTTAATTGGGGACGGAGCGTTTCGTCCTCTTTTTGATTCTGTGCTTGACAGTGCACATTCTTTGTTATGATATAAAGGAATTTTTTTATGAAAAAACAGTTAGAACTATTAGCACCGGCTGGTTCTTTTGAAACATTTAAGGCCGTTATTTGTGCTGGTGCAGATGCAGTATATGCAGGAGGCAATTTGTTTGGAGCAAGGGCTTATGCGAATAATTTTTCAGAAGAAGAATTATTAGAGGCGATTGACTATGCGCATTTGCATAATCGAAAATTGTACTTAACGGTAAATACACTATTTAAGGAACGAGAGCTTAACGAACAGCTTTATTCGTATTTACTGCCGTATTATAAGCAGGGGCTGGATGGTGTAATTGTACAGGATATTGGAGCGCTGGCATTTATTCGTGAGCATTTTCCTGGCTTAGAGATTCATACCAGTACACAGATGACAGTTACAAACCGCTATGGTGCGGAATTGATGAAAGAATTAGGTGCATCGCGCGTGGTAACTGCGAGAGAAATGTCATTTGCAGAAATTCAGGATATTTCCGGGAATGTGGATGTAGAAATTGAAAGCTTCGTACATGGAGCGCTTTGTTATTGCTACTCCGGACAGTGTCTTCTCAGCAGTGTAATCGGAGGCAGAAGCGGTAATCGCGGACGCTGTGCACAGCCGTGTCGTCTGCCATATGAGGCATTTGACGAAGCGAAAAAGCGTATCAGCAATCCAAAGAAACCTTATTTGTTAAGCCCAAAGGATTTGTGTACAATTGAAATGATTCCGCAGCTGGCAGAGGCTGGTATCTACTCTTTTAAAATCGAAGGAAGAATGAAACAGGCGGAGTATGCGGCCGGAGTGGTTTCGATTTACCGTAAATATATAGATTTATATTTAGAAAAAGGAAAAGCGGGTTATCGCGTAACGGAAGCAGATTATAAAAAATTATTGGATTTGGGAAATAGAAGTGGCTTTACAAAAGGATATTATCAGCAGCACAATGGTGCAGATATGATTACTTTTGAACAGCCAAGTCATAAAAAAGGGAATGAAATACTGCATGAGCAGATACGCTCGCAGTATATTCAGTCTGAAATAAAAGAAAAAATCAATGGAATCTTATATTTATCGAAAGATTTGCCTGCTAAAATGACAGTGATGTTTAAAGACACTGCTGTTACAGTAACAGGTGATGTGGTACAGGCGGCATTAAAGCAGCCTCTTTCTTATGAAAAAATCGAAGAAAATATAAGAAAAACAGGGAATACTGCATTTGAATTTGAATCACTGCAGATTGAAATGCCGGATGCAGTGTTTATGCCAATGAAAGCTTTAAATCAGCTGCGAAGAGATGCGTTAGAGGAACTAACAGCTGCTCTTTTAGATGCGTACCGCAGAAATGAAGCGGAAAACACAATATTCCATAGTAAAAAAAATGAACGGGAAAATGCAGTATTTAACAGTGGTAAGAAGTATGCCCAAAAAGAAGAAAAGCAGATAGGCAATGCAAAAAGAGTTTTAATGACTGCTTCAATTGAAGATAGAAAGCAATTAGTACCACTTTTAAAGAGCAGCATATTAGGAGCAGTTTATTTGGACAGCAGCTGTTATAGCAGAAAAGGGCTTATAAATGATTTAAAAACAGATATTGCATTGATTAAAGGGGCAGGCAAAAAGGGATACTATATTTTACCGACAGTCTTTCGGAAACATACGTCTGATTTTTATCAGACTATCGCCAAGGATTTACAAAATCTTGGTTTAGATGGATTTATGATTAAAAATTATGATGCAATGCAGTTTGCACGAACTTATTTGAAAGAGAGTACACTGATATTTGATCATAATTTATACAGTTTTAATCAGAAAGCAGCAGAGGAATTAGAAAAGTATCGGCCACTTAGGATTACTGCGCCGCTTGAATTAAATAAAAAAGAACTGGCGCATCGTAAGAACCAAAATAGCGAGATGCTGATTTATGGAAGACTGCCGTTAATGACATCAGCGCAGTGCGTTAAGAAAAGCAGTGGATGCTGTAACAGAAATTCAGGGATTTCATTTATAAAAGATCGTTATAATGTGCTGTTTCCTATTAAAAATTATTGTGAAGAGTGCTATAATGTAGTATATAATTCTGTTCCACTGTTATTGTTTGGACAGGCAAAGGAATTGATGGGAATGGGATTTACGGCTTATCGTCTGGCATTTACAACGGAAGATAGCAAGGAGATAGAAAATATTCTGACTCTTTGTGAGAAAGTCTTCGTACAGGAATCAGAAGATGTGAAATCTAATTATTGCGGTGACTTTACCTATGGTCACTATAAAAGAGGAGTGGAATAACCAATGTTAAACCTCATAATTGAAGTATCACAGTATTTAATTATACTATTGTTTGGAATTTATACAATTCAATGCTTCGAGTCACGGATACCGGGACTTCGTGAAAAAACCAGAAATGGAATTTACCATAGACAGCGTTTGTTGATTTATCTGATTCATATGATTGCGTCCAATCTGATTTACATAGTAACGGATGACCTTCGCATGGTTCTGCTTTACGTTGTCCAGTTTGCTTTGATTACGGTGATTCAGTGCTTTTTTCAGTTTTTTTATGAGAATTCGTCACGTTTATTGACAAATAACATGTGCATGCTTTTGGTAATTGGTTTTGTCATGATTACCCGTATTTCACCGGATAAAGCGATTAAACAGACCATTATTACAGCAATTGCATCTATGTTTGCATTTGTTGTACCACTTTGCATACGGCGTGTTGGAATTGTAAGAAATCTTTATCCGCTTTTTGGAGCAGTGGGATTATGCTGTCTTTTGGCAGTAGCCATTGCAGGGGCGATTAGTTATGGAGCAAAGTTATCTATTTCTATTGGAGGGGTTTCTTTCCAACCGGCGGAATTTGTAAAGATATCTTTTATCTTTTTTGTGGCGGGTATGCTGTATAAAGATGTCAGCTTTAAGCGAATCTGTATTACTACTGTATTGGCAGCGGCACATGTGCTGATTTTGGTAATGTCTAAGGACCTTGGTGCAGCACTTATTTTCTTTGTGGTATATCTTGTGATGTTGTTTGTGGCTTCAAAGAAGGTGCTTTATATTTTTGCAGGACTTGGTGCAGGAGCTGTGGCTTGTGTAATAGGGTACTATTTATTTTCGCATGTTAGAGTTCGAGTGCTGGCATGGCAGACACCACTAGAAGTTATTGATAATGAAGGGTATCAGATTTGCCAGTCGCTTTTTGCAATTGGAACCGGAGGCTGGACGGGACTTGGACTTTATAAGGGAGAACCAAATAAAATTCCGGTCGTTGTACAGGATTTCATTTTTTCAGCAATTGCTGAGGAATTTGGAGGAATTTTTGCAGTCTGCCTGATATTGGTATGTTTAAGCTGCTTTTTGTTATTCCTCAAGATTTCTATGGAAATTTCCGATCAGTTCCACCGCTTACTGGCACTTGGGCTTGGAACCTTATATGGATTTCAGGTGCTGCTGACGATTGGCGGTGCAACTAATTTCATACCGTCAACAGGTGTAACATTGCCTTTGGTAAGTTATGGAGGCAGTTCTATTTTAAGTTCCATTATCATTTTTGCAATCATTCAGGGATTGTATATTTTAAAGCAGGATGAGGGTCGTTTCAATGAAAAACGAAGAACAGAAAAAAATGGCAAAAAAGCCGCAGAAAGCGAAAAATAAGTCTCATACGAAATGGGAATTTACGGTTATCAAATATAGTTTTATTTTACTGTTTGCGGCATTGATTGTCCATTTTGTGAACTTTCAGGTAAATGAAAGCGAAGATTTTATTAATAATGATTATAACAGCAGAGAAGATTTGTTTGCGGAACGTGTAACCAGAGGTGATATACATTCGGCTGACGGCAAAATACTGGCTTATACGGAAGTAGAGGGAACACAGGAAGAACGAATCTATCCATATGATAATTTGTTCTCACATGTGGTTGGATATTCTGTAAACGGCAAGTCCGGTATTGAAAAAATTGCTAATTTTAATTTGCTGCGTTCACATGTTTCCATGGATGAAAAGGTAGAGACAGAACTGGGAGCTAGTAAATATCTGGGGGACAATGTGATTACAACATTGGATTATGATATACAGAAGACTGCTTATGATGCATTGTCATTCTATGAGGGGGCTATTGTAGTAATGCAGCCATCTACAGGTAAGATTTTGGCGATGGTGTCAAAGCCTGATTATAACCCAAATAATGTAGAAGAGGACTGGGAATATTTAATTGATGAGAATAATACTTCAACAGTATTATTAAATCGTGCAACGCAGGGGTTGTATCCGCCAGGATCTACGTTTAAAATAGTCACTACCCTAGCTTATTTAAAAGAATACGGTGAAGAATATAGTTATAATTGTGAGAGTAAGATTACAGCAGAAGATTCAGCAATTCGTTGTATTAATAATAAGCGGCATGGAACAGTAACTTTAGAGGAATCATTTGCGGAATCTTGTAATACTTCCTATGCTAATATAGGGCTTTTGGTAGATAATTCTGATTTTCAGAAGCTTTGTGAAAAACTATTGTTTAATAAAGAATTGCCTACGAAATTTGCATATTCAAAGAGCAGATTTCAATTATCAGATACTTCACCGGAAGCAGATGTGGTACAGGCAGCGATTGGACAGGGCACTACATTAGTAACTCCTTTCCATATGGCATTGATAACGTCCGCAATTGCTAATGATGGTACGCTGATGAATCCATATGTCATTGACCGCATCGAAAACCATTATGGAGAGGTTGTAACACAGTATGCACCGACAAAATACGGTCAGCTAATGACGGTATCAGAGGCGCAGACCTTACAGTCTTATATGGAGGCAGTTGTAGACTATGGTACAGGTACAAAATTAAAGTCAAATAAGTATGAAGCAGCAGGAAAAACGGGATCGGCAGAGTTTTCTTCGAAAGCAGAGCACTGTCATTCCTGGTTTGTAGGATATGCTTACAATGAAGAAAAGGGCGATGTAGCAGTAGCTGTATTAGTGGAAGAAGCCGGAACGGGAAGTTCCGTAGCTGTACCAATGGCAAAAGAAATTTTTGATACCTATTTCGAGGAATAGTTGCATGAAATCTCAAAAAGTATTATACTAGTGTTAATATTGATGTAAATGCAGTTGTAAGTACAGCTACATTAAGACCACACTAGGAGGTATTGCAATGATCGAAGCAACAAGTTGTGGCGGTGTGGTAATCTTTCGAGGTAAAATATTGCTCTTATACAAGAATTATAAGAATAAGTATGAGGGTTGGGTGTTACCTAAGGGGACTGTTGAAGATGGCGAAGAATATAAGGACACGGCACTTCGCGAGGTATTTGAAGAAACAGGGGCCCGGGCAAGTATTATAAAGTACATTGGTAAAAGCCAATATACATTTACCGTGCCGGAGGATACTGTGGAGAAAGATGTTCATTGGTATCTGATGATGGCAGATAGTTATTACAGTAAACCACAACGGGAAGAGTATTTTGTAGATTCGGGATATTATAAATATCACGAAGCATATCATTTGCTGAAGTTTGCAAATGAGAAACAGATTCTGGAGAAAGCATATAATGAATATCTGGAATTAAAAAAGAGTAATTTATGGGGCAGTCATAAATATTTTTGAGGTTGTGAGGATTTTTCATGAAATGGTATGACAATTTATATGTCGGCGAGAGTATCCGGCATAAAGCAGATAAAGTGAAATGGAAAATCAGGCATAATGCAGGCCAGATAAATATTTATGTGATTGCTTTGGCCTCTAATCCACAGAATTTGCTGGATATCATACCGGCTCAGGAGCTGATGCAGAAAGGCTATCCAAAGCGGGGCGTGTTTGTGATTGGTTTGGCGAGAGGTATGGAAGAGGCGCAGCTTGTAGTGAAACAGATTATTGATGAGGTATATCAGGAAACCGGCGGTTTTCAGATATTACCTTATCTGCAGACAAAAAAGGATTCAAAGAATCATTGATGGAACTATTATTCTTGATTTTTAAAATTATTCTGATTGTATTACTGGCAGTTGTCGGACTTGTACTGCTGCTGTTAGGATTGATTTTGCTGGTGCCGATTCGTTATGAAATTTCGGGAAGCGTAGGCGATTCTTGGGAATTGGCTTTAAAAGGAAAGATAACCTATTGTTTATCGATTTTAAAGCTGATAGTTTCTTATCAAAATGGACAGACTGATTTTCAGATTTATCTTTTTGGTTTTCAGAAAAAATTAAAAGAGGCGGAAGATGTAATGTCAGAAGCGGAATCTGAAAAGATGGAAGAAGGTTTATCAAAGGAAACTCTAACAGAAGAAACTCTGACAGAGGAAGTGCCGATAGAAAGAAATTCGACAGAACAAATTCAGGAAGCTGATGGTATGCCGGAAACAGCATCGGAATCAATAGACCAAGCTGCAAAGCAGCCAGTTCAGAAAGAAGCAGCCAGTCAGGAAGAACCGGCAGTTCAAAAGGAATCTGCTGTTTTCGAAGAATCTGCCACTCAGGAAGAATTATTATCAGATGAGGGATTTTTTCCGGAAGATGGCGATGAAGATATCAAGCCACAGAGTAAGAAGAAAAAAAAGCGGCAGAAAAAAGAAAAAGAAGAGAAAAAAGAAAGCAAATTTGATTTTGCATTTATAAAACAGCAATTGACAGATGAACACAATCGTTCAGTTGTGAAAAAGATCTTCTCAGAATTAGGATATTTGCTGAAGCATTTTAAATTTCGGAAAATACAGACAGATTTGGTATTTTCGGCAGGAGATCCGGCGGCTACCGGTCAGATTTTAGGAATTTTATGTATGCTTCCTGTGTTATATCGGTACGAATTTAACATTGTACCTGATTTTGAGACGGAAGAAATGTATATAAAAGGAAGTTTTTTAGCGGCAGGAAAGATTAGATTAATACATGTATTAATAACAGCACTTCGGCTAATCTTGGATAAAGAGGTTAGGCTGGTAGCAGGAAATGTCTTATCTATGCTTAAGTAAATGGAAAGGTGGATATTATGGCAGAGAACAATTTTAACACAACCGTACAATCTTTATTTAAAGGAATGGACAGCTTTATTACAACTAAAACGGTGGTAGGAGATGCAATCCATATCGGAGATACTATTATTTTACCATTGGTAGACGTTTCTTTTGGTGTAGGTGCCGGTGCATTTAATCAGGATAAGAAGAATAATGCCGGCGGCGGTCTGGGTGGTAAAATCACGCCAAGTGCTGTTTTAGTCATTCAGGATGGCAATACAAAATTAGTAAATATCAAAAATCAGGATGGAGTAACAAAGATTTTAGATATGGTTCCGGATTTTGTGAATCGTTTTGCATCTAAAAATGAGAAAACAGTTACAAATACAGCTTCACCGGAAACGGTAAAAGCAGCAGCAGAGGAAATGGAAACGATTTTAGAAAATTCCGTTAATAAAACAGAATCATAATTTTATAAGAAAAAACCGGATGAAAAAGCATATATTAGTAAAGAATATATGCTTTTTTGGTGTCAGAATGAAACGAGTATGTGGATTTGCT
>CAYYZV010000105.1:2458-7932 GCA_964476275.1 uncultured Roseburia sp. | reverse complement strand
TCTTATATTCCTGAATCTGCGTTTTAATTATCTCTTTTTCTTCCTTTGATAACCTGACCGGATCCAATTCGTACCCAAAGGAGCCTGCCATGGCCACAATTCCCCTTGTTTCCATGGACGTTACCCGAAATGTCTGATGATTAGGAACATCTGACACATGAGACCCTACCGCGGATACAGGATAAACAAAAGAGGTTCCATACTGAATCTTTACCCTATTGACTGCATCCGTATTATCACTGCACCAAATTTGTGGGGTATAGTATAGCATACCTGCATCAAATCGTCCACCGCCACCGCTGCATCCTTCGATCAGCATATCCGGATAGCGCTGAGAGAATAATTCCAACAATCGGTATACTCCCAACATATATTCATACAATACTTTCCCCTGTTTGAGATTTCCATATGTATAAACATCCGCAATACTTCTGTTCATGTCCCATTTAAGGTAATCAACATGTCCCTGATCCAATACCTTACAGATTTCCGTATAAATATAATCTACTACTTCCTTTCGGGAAAAATCCAAAACCAACTGATATCTGCTTCTGATTGGATTTCTGCCCGGCATACATAATGCCCAATCAGGATGAGAACGATATAAGTCACTGTCTTCATTTATCATTTCCGGTTCAACCCAGATTCCAAATTTCATCCCAAGACCATGAACGGAGTCAATCAATTCTCCTAAAGAACATCCTAATTTTTCTTCATTTACATACCAATCACCCAGACCACTAATATCATCATCACGTTTTCCAAACCAGCCATCATCCATAACCACCATATCAATTCCCAATTCAGAAGCTTCTTTTGCCAGATTAAGAATAGACTCTCCGGTAATATTAAAATATGCCGCTTCCCAACTATTAATCAGAATCGGTCTGGCTTCACTGCTAAGTTTTTTTCTGCAAATGTGTTCCTTAATACAGCGATGCATATTATGAGTCAACTTTTCCAACCCTTGATTGCTGTATGTAAGTATTACCTCCGGTGCCTGAAATTCTTCCCCCGGAAGCAATGGATAAGAAAACTGTTCCTCTTGTAATCCCATCAACATTCTTGTCTGATCATAGGAATCTTTTTCTATTTCTGCCTGAAAACTTCCACTATATACAAAAGTCATTCCATAGCATTTACCATAATCCTCTGCAGCATCTTTGTCCGTCAGAATCAGTACCGGATTATAGTGATGACTGGAAGTTCCTCTTTTACTTCCTATTTTTTGACTTCCATGGGTCACATGAGTGCGCTGATACTTTCTCTCCATTGCATGTTTCCCATAAAAACTGATCCAATCAAAATCTCCTGTCACAAAGTCAAGACATGCACTTTGTACTTTTTCCAAATATATTTCCTTTGTCCCATGATTTACCACTTTTACCGCTCTGGTAATCACATCATATTTTTCCAAGACGCCATAAGACAATACTACTGTAATTCCCGCAATCGAATCCTCTAATTCTATCTCCAATGTATCCGCTTCTGTCTCCGTTGCATAAACTGCTGGCAAACCCGGTAGAGAATATTTTCCTTTTAATAATCTATAATTTGAAAATCGCAGGTCACATCCATAGGAGCCATCCTCATATCTTACATCAAAAGCAGGACTTCGATAATCACCGGTTCCTCTTGTGGGGAATTCTTGTGGCAATGCATCCATGGAATATGTTCGTACTTTTCCCGTATCGTACACATTTCCTGAAAATCCACGATCGTTATAAGTGAGTAAAAAATCCATTTCACCTACACTTTTTTTACCATAATATAAATGGAGAAGAAATCCATAAGAATCTACCATCATCTGATAGGACGTATTTTTTGTATGTAATGTGAATACTTTTCTGTTTTCATTAATTGCAATTGCCATTCTCATCTCTCCTTATACAAAAGAGCCAGTATAAATTATCCTGGCTCTTTTTATTAAATATTAAACTTATTCAATACCCCATAATTCCATTCTTTCCTGGTATTGTTTTGTCATATATGCTTCTACATCTTCTAATCCGGATGCATTCATTTCTGCAACCATGCTTTCATATACACTGATTGCCTCTTCTTCACTGGCTGCATTGACAATCTTAGGGAATGTCTGATTATAAACGTCCTGAACCTTCTGCCATTTCAATCCATCCGGTGAACTTCCTGCAGGTTCTAATCCTGTTAAATCTGCGGTATCGTATCTGTCAGATTCTCCAAAACTTTCATTTGCAAACTGTGCAACATCAGATGTCTGATATTTTGTGATATCATAAGGTGTTCCATCAGAACCGTAACCATTCTTAATGAACCATGTCCACTTTCTTGCACCGGTAGACAATTTTGTTGCATCCCAATCTGTCAGGAAACCATCGATTACTTCCTGTTTCGGAACATGAACTCCGTCTACCATATCCCAGGTTTCACCTTCCACGCCCCACATAAGTAAATACTGTCCTTCTTCACTTACAAGATAATCAATAAATTTAATTACTTCTACCGGATTTTTGCAGTTAGCTGTAATACCAATTGCATCCCATCCTAAAGTACTTCTTCCGCTATAAGTTGTTTCTGAAGGATCTACACCATCAGGAACTACTTTATAACTATAAAATCTTGCCTCTTCTCCAATAGTACTTGCCAGTGCTGTGTTTACACCATCTGTATCCCAGTAAGATGCAAAAGTAGAAAATACAATTCCGGAAGACAGCTTCTGTGTCCACTGTTCACTTTTATTTACTACCCACTCTTTATCCAATAATCCTTCTGTATAAAGGCCATTCACAAATGTTATTGCTTCCTGATATCTTGGATCTTTTACTTTATGCTGGATACTGTTGTCGTCACCTACACTATAAGAAACCATTCCATACATACCATACAAGGTTCCTTCATAGTTTTTACTCTCGCCATTTAATGTTAAAGCTACGCTTTCCTGTCCGTTAATTGTAGGATATTTTTCTTTAAACTGTCTCAAAATGTCTACATATTCTGTCTGTGTAAATGGTTCTGAACTGTTAGCACGCTCTTCGCCTACAATTTCTGCAAGTAAATCTCTTCTCATAAGTACGCCTGCTACAGCATCCGGATCTTCACCATACCAATTGTTTAAATAATAGTTTAATCCATCTGTATGACGACTTTTATTTAAAACGTCACCATACATTTCTTTGATGTTCGGTGCATACTCATCAATTAAATCATTTAATGGAATCAACGCACCGGCTTCAATATATCTCTGTACAATTTCATTTCCTCTGTCCATCAATACGATATCCGGATAGTTCTGTCCTGTAAGCATTAAGTTTAATTTTTCCAATGGATCTCCGGTAGGATTTTCCACTTCTATTTTTACCCCTGTTTTTTCTTCAATAGCCTTTGCTACAGGGTCATCAAAGGTATTGCTTCCTGAGTTCTTATCAAAGAAAGTGATGGTAATAGGCTCTGCACTCTCTTCTGTCTGTGCAGTATCTCCTGCACTTTCTGTGTTGTTTCCTGCTCCACATCCTGCCAATAGTCCAACAGTAAGTGTCAATGAAGCAAGAATAGAAATTACTCTTTTAAGTTTCATAATTACTCTCCCTTCTTATTATGTATTTCTAACTCTTAACTGAGCCTAACATAATCCCTTTTACAAAATATTTCTGAATGAACGGATATACTAAAATAATTGGTATGGTTGCAACCATTGTTGCTGCCATTCGAATACTGTCCGGAGTAATTCCCTGGGCAGATTGATTGGCCGCCTGATTCGCTGCAGTGGTCTGATACTGATTAAGTATCTCCACCAAAATAGACTGCATAGTTTTTAAATTCTGTGAATTGGTATATAAGTAAGCATCAAACCATGAATTCCAATGACCGATTGCTACAAACAATCCAATGGTCATAATGATTGGCTTTGCCAGCGGTAACACAATTCTTGTAAATACATACAGGTCATTAGCTCCGTCCAGTTTTGCGGCTTCAAACAAAGCCTCAGGCATGCTTTCAATATAGCTTCTTACTAAAATCATATTATAAACACTGATCAAATTCGGAAGAATAAACACCCAGAAGTTATTCAGCAAATGAAGATTTTTTAAAACCATATAATATGGAACCAGTCCTCCGCCAAAATACATGGTAAACACAAACAATAAAGTAATGGGCTTTCTGCCTAATAAATCTTTCCTGGACAAAACATAGGCCATAGCACTGGTCGCCAGTACTGCAAGAGGAGTACCTATTACAGTTCGTGCCACGGTTACCAAGGAAGCATGTACAAAGGTATCTCTTCCCAAAATTTCTTTATAACTTGCAAAACTTAACTTACGAGGCAAAAAATACAATCCGCCTCTCATAGCATCTGTTGCATCATTAATAGATATAATAAAAATATTCCAAAACGGATAGATACAAACAATTGTAACCATCAGCAAGAACACAACCACGAATATATTTAATAATTTATCTGAAATTCTTCCATTTCTATTTATGACGTTGTTTTTCATCGTTACCTCCTAAAACAGTGCTTCATTATCATCACTAAATTTCTTGGACAATTTATTAGCTCCCATAACCAGAATAAATGATACTACTGACTTAAATAACCCTACTGCAGTACCATAAGAGTACATTCCGTTTTTTAAACCATAACGATAAGAATAAGTATCCAATACATCCGCATAATCCAAAATAGAATCATTTGCCATTAACAACTGTTGTTCAAATCCTGTACTTAACACTCCACCGACAGCAAGAATCAACAGGACAATGATTGTTGGTTTTAATGCCGGTAACGTAATATACCAGATTTTCTGCACTCTGCTGGCACCATCTACATCTGCTGCTTCATACATATCCTGACTGATACCTGAAATCGCTGATAAATAAATAATTGCATTATATCCTAACACCTTCCATGCATTTGCAATCGCAATGATCCACCAAAAATACGGCCCCTTCTGGAAAAACAAAATCTCTTCCTCTATAAAACCAAGAGCCATCAGCAGATTATTGATCACTCCGTTCGAAGATAAAAAGGTAATAAAAATATTCGCCGCAATTACCCAGGAAATAAAATACGGTAAATAAGAAGCTGTCTGAACAAATTTTTTTGCCTTCTGATTCTGGACCTCATTCAAACAAATCGCCAAAATAATTGGTAATGGAAAAGAGAATAGTAATGTCAACATACTTGTTGCCAGCGTATTTCTCATAATTTTCACAAAGTCAGTTTGAAAAAAATACTTAAACCAATCCAATCCCACAAACGGCGAATTGATAAGATCTTTAAAGTACCCCTGTCCTCTTGGAACATAATTTACAAATGCCATATAAAGACCGGTCATTGGCGCATAGCAAATAAAAATTACCCAAACTAACGCCGGCAGCAAGAGTAAAAACAAATATCTTTGATCCCAAAGTATTTTCAGCGTTCCTTTTTTATTTTTCTGATTCATACCTTTCTCTCCTTTGTTATATTTGCACAATATTTTTTTAATATTAAA
>CAYYZV010000105.1:0-2358 GCA_964476275.1 uncultured Roseburia sp. | reverse complement strand
ATTGCATACAGGAATTGTTACCGCTAACCGGGTTCCTTTTTGATATTCACTGTCTATGGACAGACCATATTGCTCTCCATATTGTAATTTTACACGAATATTTACATTTTTAATCCCAAATCCCTCTTCCGAAATTGCAAGCTCTTTTTTAAGATTTTCCAATTTTTCCTTTTCAATACCAACTCCATCATCTTGAACACCGTACTCAATATGATCTCCGGCTCTTTTCACAGAGACCCCGATGTGTAACACACCCTCTTCTTTTCTTCCATGAAGAACGGCATTTTCCACAAGAGGCTGTAATAAAAGCTTAATAGTCTGACACCCCAATATACTTTCATCAACATCATATTCTACTTGTATGGAATCTTCGAAACGTATTTTTTGGATCTTCATATAATAATCCACTAAGGCAATTTCTTCTTTTATGGTTACGATTTTTTTCCCTTTCTGCAATGACATGCGATAAAAATTGGCAAGATATCTCACGCTTTGAACAGTTCTTCCTTCCCCCTCTTTTATTGCCAGAGATGAAATCACAGAAAGAGCATTATATAGAAAATGAGGATTGATCTGTTCCTGTAATAAGTTTAATTCACTTGACTTTATAAGAATTTTCTTTTCGTAATTTTCCCTTACAAGAAAACGGATCTGATCCCGTAATTGATTACATCCCCTGGCAATCTGTCCTATCTCATCTTCCGCTGCTTCACTCAATGAAAAATCATAATTATCATTTCCCATTTTTTCCATCGCAATCAAAATCTGTGTAACTCGCTTTTCCGTATGTTTGTTATACAAAAGAGAAACCACAAACATTAAAATGGTAGAAACCACAAATATCAATGCCAAATTTCCTGTGCTTTGAATCATACCATCATAAATATTATATTCCGCAGACAAACATATGAGCTGTGCTCCCAACTCCAACTGCTGCTTTTTTATAATGACATTATCATTATTAATACGCAAAATATATCCATCTTCACAGTTTTCCCAATTCGGTATGATCTGCCCCATATTATTGTAAGCAAGATCCACATCTGAGGATGCTAATATCTTACCCTCTTCCGTCACCAGATAATGATTCTTATCACTGCTGTTTTTCTGCAGCAGACTCTCTATTTGCTGTCTGTCAATCTGCAGATACAAATAATTTTCAACAGAACCACTGCCATAATAATTCATTTTCCTGATAACACCAGTATAACTTTTCTCATTTTTTTCTACATTTCCAAAAAATACAGGTTTACCATTATATTTCTTTGCCACTTTTAATGCATCCGTCGGCAGATCCTCCGTAGAATAAAAATAAAAATTATCGGAAGGCAATGTCGTATTAGTACTATAAAAACTGATTCTGTCTATTTCCGAAAATACACCCGATACATTTTTTATATAATTATCAATATAAAAAAACATATCCTCAAATGACAAATTGGAATAGTCTACACTTAAATAAATGTATAAAGGCTGATTCATGTAAATCATATCAACAATCGCATCATAAGAGTCTAAATGAGAATTGATATTTTTCGCAGTAGTATTTACATGATACTGCAGGTCCTTCATTTTTTCTTCCTTTGTCGTAGTATAAATTGTCCGATAACTATGCCATGTTATAGCTGTCAGCGGCAGTACCGCGGTTACAATATAAATAAGCATCATTTTTTTGAAAAAACTCAAATTAGTAAACCATTTTCCGATATTCATTTGGACTTACTCCATATTTTTTCTGGAAACTCTGAATAAAATAAGATACATTTTCATACCCACAATCCATAGCAATATCTTTAATCCTATAGGATTTATTCTTCAGCATTTCACATGCTTTTTCCATTCGATAATCAATTAAATACTCGTGAATAGTACTTCCTGTACCTTCCTTAAAAATGGAACGAAGATAATTAGGAGATAAATTCAGCTGTTCAGCAATTTCGTTAATATCGAACAATTTACCGTAATTCTGAACAATATATTTCTTAATATATGTAATGGTATAGTGTTCCTGTTTATTCAGCAATTCTTTTTGAAAATTGGTCACAGCAAGAACATAACTGTTTAGATACTCTTTCGCGAAAATGAAAGAACTTCTTCCTAAAATAACATCCTCCATTTTTTCCCACTTCTCGCTTGCATCCAGAAACTCTCTGTCTTTATTTTCAAAATAATTACGAATATACATATATAATCCGTACATTTCCCGTTTGCACTCATCTATACTGCAATACATGATCTCCTGAAGGCAATCTTCATATTTTACGGACACTTCTTCTATACTTCCTGCTTCAATTGCCGTTTTTAACTCATCCCTGAAAAGATAAAACACCGATTTATCCAGTGCCTTTTCGTAGAAAA
>CAYYZV010000104.1:0-8011 GCA_964476275.1 uncultured Roseburia sp. | reverse complement strand
GATACGATTTCTAAGAAATATGATCATACATTTAAAGATATTTTCCAGGAAATCTACGATGCAGAATATGCAAAGAAATTTGAAGAAGCTGGTATTGAATATTTCTATACCTTAATCGATGATGCAGTTGCACGTGTTGTAAAATCAGAAGGCGGTTACATTTGGGCTTGTAAGAACTATGACGGTGACGTTATGAGCGATATGGTTTCCAGCGCATTTGGTTCTCTTGCTATGATGACTTCTGTTTTAGTTTCACCGGAAGGCTATTATGAGTATGAAGCTGCGCATGGAACTGTTCAGCGTCATTATTACAAACACTTAAAGGGCGAAGAAACTTCTACAAACTCTGTAGCAACAATCTTTGCATGGACAGGTGCTCTCCGCAAACGTGGTGAGTTAGATAACAATGCAGATTTAATGAAATTTGCAGATGCATTAGAAAAAGCTTGTGTACAGACAATTGAAGATGGTAAAATGACAAAAGACCTTGCACTTCTTACAACAATTGAAAACCCAACTGTATTAAGCAGCGAGGGATTCATTAAGGCAATTCGTGAGAAATTAGAGGAATTATTATAATTTGTAACTATTTAGAGCCAAGGCAATTTGTATAAAAAGAATGACTCCTGCTTGCAGGAAGGAATTCTTTTTTGCAAATTTCTTTGGCATGAAGCCACAGCGAGGAAACACCTGTTGTTTTCGAGCTGTGGCTTTGAATAGTTATTATAATTTTAGCCAATAGGACAGGAGCAGCGATGATTTTAGCATGTCAAAATATTTCAAAGGCATTTGGTACCGATGAAATTTTAAAAAATATCAGTTTTCATATTGAAGAGAACGAAAAGACTGCCATAGTAGGAATTAATGGAGCCGGCAAGTCTACTCTGCTTAAAATTATTATGAAGCAGGAGACAGCAGATGAAGGCGAAGTAATTCTTGCAAAGGATAAGACCATCGGTTATTTATCCCAGCATCAGGATATTTCCAGTGAAAAAACAATCTATGATGAGGTGCTGGATTCGAAACGTGAAATTATTCAGATGGAAGAACGGCTTCGTGACATGGAAGCAAAGATGAATCAGCTTAAGGGTGAAGAACTGGATAAATTATTAGAGTCCTATCATAAATTAAGTCATGAGTTTGAACAGGTAAATGGCTATGCTTACCGCAGTGAAGTAGTAGGAATTTTAAAAGGACTTGGTTTTACAGAAGAAGAATTTACAAAGAAAATGTCCGAACTTTCCGGTGGACAGAAAACCAGAGTATCTTTAGGTAAGCTTCTTGTAACAAAACCGGATGTACTGCTGCTTGACGAGCCAACCAACCATTTGGATATTGAGTCAATTCGTTGGTTAGAGACCTATCTTATGAATTATAAGGGAGCCGCTTTAATCGTATCACACGACCGTTATTTCTTAGACAGAGTAGTAACAAAAGTCGTTGAAATTTTCCAGCATAAAGGATTTGTATATCAGGGAAATTATACAGAATTTTCAAAGAAAAAATCTGCAATACGTGAAGCGTTGATTAAACAATATTATAATCAGCAGCGTGAGATTAAGCATCAGGAAGAAGTTATTGCCAAACTGAAGTCGTTTAATCGTGAAAAATCTATTAAACGTGCAGAAAGCCGCGAAAAAATGCTGGACAAAATAGAACGTTTGGAAAAACCGACTGAAGAAAATACAGACATTCGTATTGTGTTAGAACCAAATGTAACCAGCGGTAATGATGTTATGCAGGTGGAAGGTCTGGCAAAGGCATATCCGCCATTACAGTTATTCTCAGATATTAATTTTGAAGTAAAACGCGGTGAGCGAGTTGCTTTAATTGGAAATAACGGTACGGGTAAGACCACTATTTTAAAAATTATTAATGAATTAGTGGCGCCGGATGCAGGAACGGTTTCTTTGGGCAGCAATGTATTTATTGGATACTATGATCAGGAACACCAGCTTCTTCATATGGAAAAGACAATATTTGAAGAAATTGCAGATACGTATCCTGATTTGAATAATACAAAAGTACGAAATGTTTTAGCAGCATTTTTATTTACAGGTGATGATGTCTATAAGCGTATTGGCGACCTAAGCGGCGGTGAAAGAGGGCGTGTTTCTTTGGCAAAACTTATGCTTTCCGATGCGAATTTTTTAATCCTCGACGAGCCAACCAACCATTTAGATATTACTTCAAAAGAAATTTTGGAGGATGCATTAAAAAATTATACAGGAACCGTATTTTTCGTATCACATGACCGTTATTTTATTAATCAGACAGCAACCAGAGTCTTAGAACTGACCGGAGAAACGATTATTAATTATATTGGTAATTATGATTATTATTTGGAAAAGCGGGAACAGCTGACACAGGTCTACGTAAAGAAACAGGAAGCAACACCTGCTGCAACAGCACCGGCTCAGTCAGAACAAAAACAGGATTGGCAGGCGCAGAAAGCAGAGGCGGCACGTATTCGAAAGCTGGAAAATGAGTTGAAGAAAACAGAAAGCCGTATCGAAGAGTTAGAAGTGTTGATAGCGGAGATAGACGAAGACTGCGCAAAACCGGAAAATGCAGTGAATTCTGCAAAGTTAAATGAACTGGCAGCAAAACGCCGGCAGTACGAAGAAGAACTGGAAAACTGCATGGAAAAGTGGGAAAATCTTTCTACGGAATTAGAATCTTAAAAAAGAGAACGTTTTCATACATTGACAGATTCTTGACAAAGAAATATAATTAGTTTAATTTGAGTTGGTATTTTTTAGGAGGAAAATCATGGAACAGAAAGAGATTTCCCAGGCAGTAATTCGCAGAATGCCAAGATATTATAGGTATCTTGGTGAATTAATTGATGAAGGGGTAGAACGTATTTCATCAGGGGATTTAAGCAAAAGAATGATGGTAACTGCTTCTCAAATCAGACAGGATTTAAATAATTTTGGAGGATTTGGTCAGCAGGGGTATGGATATAATGTAAAGTATTTGTATGAAGAAATTGGTAAGATTCTCGGATTAAATACAACACATAATATTATCGTTATTGGTGCAGGTAATTTGGGGCAGGCACTGGCAAATTATGTAAAATTTGAAAAATTAGGATTTAAGATTACGGCATTATTCGATGTAAATCCAGCGATGGAGGGACTTACCGTGCGTGGGATTCCAATTTATCTGTTGGATGAATTGGATGAATACTGCAAAGAAAATGCTGTAGATATTGCAGCACTTACTATGCCAAAATCTACAGCAGATGAGATTGCAAACCGCCTTGTGGAATTGGGAATTCGTGCAATTTGGAATTTCGCTCATGTAGATTTGGATTTAATAGATAAAGATGTCGTTGTAGAGAATGTACACCTTTCAGACAGTTTAATGCAGTTATCCTATAACATTGTTAAGAATCAGAAAAAATAAGAGAAAAGGGCGGATTGGTTCAAAAGAATTGATCCGTTTTTTTGTGAGGAAATATGAAATATTTAGTAAACAGCCACGAAATGCGATTATACGATAATCAAACAAGCGAAACTTTTCGGGTTCCATCGCTGCTTTTAATGGAACAGGCGGCTTTGGCAGCCTGCGAAGAAATAGAAAAAATTGCAGATAAAAAAGAAAAGATTTTAATTGTCTGCGGCGTCGGCAATAATGGCGGAGATGGACTTGCTGTCGGGCGAATTTTATTTTTAAAAGGTTATTCGGTAGAACTGGTTTTAATTGGAAACGAAAAAAAAGGCACTGAACAGAATAAAAAGCAGCAGGAAATTTTGGACGCTTATGGTGTTTCGATTTTAAATGGAATTCCGGAAAATCAAACTTATCAAATAGTAGTTGATGCCATCTTTGGTGTCGGACTAACTCGAAATATCGAAGGAATTTATAAGAATACTATTGAAAAAATGAATGCTTTAGCAGGATATAAAATAGCTCTTGATATACCATCCGGAATTTCAGCAGACAATGGTGACATTTTGGGAACCGCGTATCGGGCAGATTTAACGATAACATTTGCATTTGATAAAGTAGGTCTGCATTTATGGCCGGGAAATGAAAAAACAGGTCAGATTGTTGTAAAAGAAATTGGAATTACAGAACAAAGTTTTCGGGGAAAAAAGCCGGGAGTCATGGCTTTGGAAGAGTCGGATTTAGAGTGTTTGACAAAACGTCCTTCTCATTCGAATAAAGGTACTTTTGGAAAGCTGTTACTAATTGCCGGAAGTGTAAATATGGCAGGCGCAGCAATTCTTGCAGGAAAAAGTGCTTATGCATCCGGCTGTGGTTTGGTACGTATTTTAACACCGCAAGAAAACCGCATGATTATACAGACTGCTTTGCCGGAAGCAATTTTAACTTGTTATGATTCTGAAAACGTGGATAAGGAGCTTATAATAGAAGCAATAAAATGGGCAAATACAATCGTGATCGGACCGGGAATCGGCACAGAAAAGGTATCAGAAAAAATATTAGAAAAGGTACTTGTATTCGCTAAGGGGCCGATTGTTTTAGATGCAGATGCTTTGAATTTAATAGCAAAAGATATAGATAAATTCAGAACTGACGGTAAAGAAATAGTGCTGACACCGCATTTGGGAGAAATGAGCCGTTTGACTGGAAAAAGTATAGTTGAAATTCAAAGCAGTCTCTTAGAAACAGCAAAAGAATTTGCGGATAAAAAACATGTTATCTGTGTCTTAAAAGATGAGCGCACAATTACGAGTATTCCAAATTTCATTTCCTATTTAAATTTATCGGGAAATGCAGGAATGGCAACTGCCGGAAGCGGAGATGTATTAAGCGGAATCATAGGTTCATTAATAGCACAGCACTATTCGGCAGAAAAAGCAGTTCCGCTGGCAGTTTATCTGCATGGATTATCCGGCGATTATATGATAAAAGAAACCGGTAAAGCAGGTCTGATGGCAACAGATTTAATAGAGGGAATTCGCAGGATTTTGGGTTGCAAGGAATCGGAAGATAGCATATTATAATAATAGTGATACAATAATGAAAGAAAGGTTTCTGACAGATATGGAGAAACATAGCAGGGTTTGCGCCCATATAGATTTGGATGCGGTTTTGTTTAATGCAGAATCCATTCATCAGAATATTAATCCGAATACAAAAATTATGGCAGTGATAAAAACGGATGGCTATGGTCATGGAGCCGTTGAAATTGCCAGAGAATTAGAACATTTAGAATATATATATGGATATGGTGTAGCTACTGTAGAAGAGGGAATTATTCTTCGCAAAAAGGGAATGAGAAAACCGATTCTGATTTTAGGCTATGTATTCCGTGAGCATTATTACGATGTTATAAAATATGATATTGCACCGGCAGTATTTACAATTGATATGGCGAGGGATTTATCCAGAGCTGCCATTGTTGCAAATAAGAATTGCAAAATTCATTTAGCGGTAGATACCGGAATGGGACGTATTGGATATCAGGTGACAGAAGAATCGGCAGATGAAATGGCACAGATTGCCAATCTGCCGAATATGATAGTAGAAGGTATTTTTACTCATTTTTCAAGAGCAGATGAGCCAGACAGGGCCGTTACAGAAAAACAGATGATGCTGTTTGATAAAATGATAACCATGTTAGAAAGCAGAGGTGTAGAGCTGCCATTAAAGCATTGTTCCAATAGTGCCGGAATTGTAGAATTTGAAGAAGCAAATATGGATTTGGTTCGTGCAGGAGTTATTTTATACGGTATGTGGCCGTCAGCAGAAGTGAGTCATGAAAAGCTGCTGCTAAAGCCTGCGATGACACTGGTTTCGCATGTAGCTTACGTAAAAACCTTAGAAGCCGGCCGTTCCATTAGTTATGGCGGCACCTATGTGACAGAAAAAGACACGATAGTTGCTACCATTCCTGTCGGATATGGTGATGGATACTGCAGGGGATTATCGAACAAAGGGTATGTATTGATTCATGGCAGAAAGGCCCCTATAATTGGAAAAGTATGTATGGATCAGTTTATGGTAGATGTAACAGAAATCGCAGATGTCAAAGTGGGCGATAAAGTAACATTAATTGGAAAAGACGGCGACTTAGAACTTACAATGGAAGAAATCGGAGAACTTTCCGGTCGTTTCAATTATGAATTTGCCTGCGACTTGGGAAAACGGATTCCAAGAGTTTTTTATAAAAACGGAGAAGAAACCAGAAGCAAGGATTATTTCTGGGAGTAAAGTTGTATACACCCGTAAAAAGTGGAAATACTATTTTTAACAGAGAAAGAAAAATACTTTTTGCTTTTTAAGGAGTGGAACAATTATGATAATTCGTCGTGGAGATATCTTTTATGCAGATTTAAGACCAGTAATCGGTTCTGAACAGGGTGGAATCAGACCAGTATTAATTATTCAAAATGATGTAGGAAACCGACACAGCCCTACGGTTATCTGTGCAGCAATTACTTCACAGATGCATAAGGCAAAACTGCCTACACATGTGGAGTTAGACAGTCAGAAATATGATTTGGTGAAGGATTCTGTGGTGCTGTTAGAGCAGCTTCGCACAATTGATAAAAAACGTTTGAAAGATAAGGTCTGTCATTTAGATCCACAGATTTTGGATAAGGTAGATAAAGCATTGGAAATTAGCTTAGAACTGATTACATAACAGGCTTAACTTGACGAAAATGCTTTTGAATGGTATGATTTCAGATGTTTAGATAGAAATTTCATTTTTACAAAAAGGAGAGTTTATTATGGACGACAGCGGTAGTCCCAAGACAGGAATGGATAAGTTAAAGCGAATGATATCAAAGCCGATTTCCAAATTTTGGGGTAAACAGGCAGCCTTTGATGATTTAGAAGAAGAACTTATTTCCATAGTCAATGAAGGACATGAGCAGGGCGTATTTTTAGCCAGCGAAGCTGAGATGATTCATAATATCTTTGAGTTCGGAGATAAAGAAGCAAAAGATATTATGACACATCGTAAAAACATTATTGCAATTGATGGAAATGATACATTTTTAGAAGTACTTTCATATGTAACAGAAAATAATTATTCCAGATATCCGGTGTATTTAGATGATATGGATAATATCATTGGTATTTTACATATTAAAGAAATGTTAAAACTTTGCCGTGAAGAATCGATTTACCACCAATCCGTAAAAGATGTCAAAAATCTGATTCGCAGTGCAAAATTTATACCGGAGACCAGAAATATTAATACACTGTTTGCAAATATGCAGTCTGAAAAAAATCATTTGATGATTGTGGTAGATGAATACGGTCAGACCGCAGGTATTGTAGCAATGGAAGATATTGTAGAAGAAATTGTAGGTAATATTGAAGACGAGCATGATGAAGAGGAATTGCTGATAGAACGTTTTGTTGACGGCAGTTTTATTATGGATGGTATGACACCGGTAGAAGATGCATTAGACGCATTAGAAGTCAGCCGAATGGAAAAAGATGAGTTTGATACGTTAAACGGTCTGTTGATTTCACTCATTCATCGTATTCCAAGTGAGGACGAGCATATTTCTACAGAAGCTTTTGGATATCAATTTGAAGTTTTAGAAGTAGAAAATAAAATGATTAAGCGGGTAAAAGTCACAAAAAAGCAGGAAAAGTCTGTAAAGAATGAAGAGGATTCTTGTCAGAGTGACGAAATAATAGTATAATATAAGGGATTAGAGGTAAGGAGAGATTTTATGTCAGGACATTCAAAATTTGCGAACATCAAACATAAAAAAGAAAAAAATGATGCTGCGAAGGGTAAGATTTTTACAATAATTGGCCGTGAAATTGCAGTTGCAGTAAAAGAAGGCGGTCCGGATCCGGCAAATAACTACAAGCTGGCTCAGGTAATCGCAAAGGCAAAATCCAACAATATGCCAAATGATACCATTGAACGTGGTATTAAAAAGGCTGCCGGAGAAGGAAATGCTGTTAACTATGAATATTGTACATATGAAGGATATGGACCAAGCGGTACAGCAATTATTGTAAAATGTTTAACAGATAATAAGAACCGTACAGCAGCAAATGTTCG
>CAYYZV010000103.1:0-8026 GCA_964476275.1 uncultured Roseburia sp. | reverse complement strand
AATGGGACTGTTCTTTATGACCTCCGGACATTTTATCGTTTCTTTTGCCGCAAACCCTATGTTTAAAAATGGTGCAATGAATTTTTAGAAAATGGCATGTAACACCATAACTGCTGAAAATCCGGTTCGTTTAGGTAGTTGGAATATTGAACCTTCGGAGGATGGCATGATAATTGAATGGTTCGACGAAAACAATCTCTCTCTTGGAAAACATAATTATATTTTATCTACTATCATTCCAAAAGGCTTAGAAGCAAAAGAAAACTTCTTATTCGAAGCAGTAGATTCCCCTTCTGACTGGGCATTCCGCTATCTGCTTGCCATGGCTCCAATGCCGGAACGCAGTGCCAAAAATACTGGCGGATTATTAAGCCACTTACATTTCCAGTATGCAGACATCCTTGATAAACTTCTAAAAGATAGCACACTTTGCAAGCCTATGTGGTATGCAACCATGTGCGACGGAACAGGAACCCTGCTTGAACAGTGCAATATTGTACGTGCATTACATCGTATGCCTGTATGGGATAAGCTTCCGTAATACAAATCTCCCATTTCTCAACGGCTTTTATACAATAGTTTTCATCATACAACCGCCATTTATGACATTCAGAATACCGCCGGCAAACACAAAATATGGACTGTAGTTTTAACCCACAGTCCATTTATTAATACATAGTTATTCAATTTTTAATCTCAAAACAATTCCACTTCAGGATACATTTCCTGATAAACTTCAATTGCCAAATCCTTATTCCCCTGTCCAACAAAGCAAAACGGAGAAGCTAACAAGCAGCCTTTACCGCAGGTATTACAAGTAAATCGGGAAAGAAATTCATTCAAATCCGGTGCTTCTTCAGAATCCTCAAACAGCATTGTTGCAAAATCTTTGGCTGTTTTCTTATCAAATTTTGTTGTCTGCGGAGCTGTTGCCGGGTCTATCACTTCTCCGCTGGTTAAATATATGTATGGTTTCCCTTCATTATTGTTCTGTACAGGAGATGCCAAATCTATTATTGAATTTATTCCACAATAAGCATACGCACACAATACAACGCCTGCAGCAAAACGCCCAATATATTTATTATCTTTCATAGTCACCTCCTAAACGTTCGAAGATATCAGATTATAAACTAATACAATTGCAAAAATAAAATAAACTGTTAACTGGAAATATTTTATTTTTTCAGGAATTTCCCGAAACATCTCTTTCGACAATACCCCTGTCAGCATCACTAACAATAATAACGGAATAATGGAATTAGCCATCGAAAAACACAAGCCGATGCATATGGCCTCTGCCACAGATAGTGATGCTGAATAGCCCAACACTATCATTAAAGAAGTGCAAGGCAGCAATCCGCTTATCATCCCATAAATCAGCATATAAATAAAACCGCTTTTTCCAGCTTTCTTTTTCTCACAAGCGCCATTACAACATAATTCAGAGGGTGTTTCTTTTTGTTCCCGAAACCATTTCCAAATCATATATAACAAAAAAAGAAACATTCCCGCATAAACAACATTTTGAACATTTATTCCAAACAAAGTACCATTTTCATCGATTATCTGAGAACCAAACCACGCTATAACAGCACAAAGCAAAGAAACTGTACCTGCTTTCCCTATATGAAACCCTAAAAAAGAAAGCAATCCCTGCCGCATCTTGCCGCTATGTGTAAACAGATAAGATGACAAAAACAGATTCATTACAGGTGTTCCACACGCCCCACAGCTTAATCCACAGCTCAAACCGGTACTGGCGCCTGTCAGAAGCAAGGGTACTAACATATTAAATGACATAATCAGCCTCTCCCACCTGCAATCAGTGCCGCACCAATTGCTCCATTAAACTGCGGATAATTTGCCACATAAACGTCTTTCATCAATTCGTTCTCAAACATTTTATGTATTCCAATATTTAATGCTCCACCACCGGTCATTAGAATATCTCCGCCACGTTCTGATTTTTTCATCATTTTAATAATTCTCTTTGCCATAGATAAATGCATACCTGCAAGAATGTCCCGTCGGTCAAATTTTCTTGCTACTAATGAAATAATTTCCGATTGTGCAAATACGACGCAGGTTGAATTAATATCGCATGGCGCTTTACTTTCAAGCGACAGTGGTCCCACCTGCTCTATTGTTGTTTCCAATGTCTGTGCCACAACCTCAAGAAACTTTCCGGTGCCAGCGGCACATTTATCATTCATTGCAAAGTTTTTTACATTATAATTTGCGTCCAGATAAATGATTTTGCTGTCCTGACCGCCAATATCTACAATCATTCCGGGACGATACTCTTCCGGCGCAGTAATCCGCACGCCATACGCATGAGCCGTAATTTCAGATATATCATCGTCTGCAATATCTAAAACCTTTCTGCTGTAACCGGTTGCCATAATATATGCGACATCGGAGCGTTCAATCCCCGCCTTAACAGTTAATTCCTCTACCAGCTTTAATGCTGTCTCGTTATTCGAAATACCGGTAGAACGTACCTGCGTGTCTATTACTGTTCTTCCTTTTAACAAAGCAGCCTTAATATAAGTAGAACCGCCGTCTAAACCAATATAATACTTTTCTTCCATGCTATTTTATCTCCATATTTGAGTATCACGCAGCTTAATCAATTCTATAAAAGCTTCGATTCGGATTCGCAGCTGCTCAATATCTTCTTCATTATAATCCGTTTCCACTCGAATAATTGGAATTCCCAACTTACCCATTTCTTCTTCAATCAGCTGATATTCAAAATCATATACCAGACAGCCTCGCAAAACATGATATACAATTCCTTCCACCTCATAATCCTTTATCATCTGTTTCAGCTTATAAATACGGGTAGAGCTATCAAAAAAAGTCGGACAAGTACATGGTCTTATGGAACGAACTGCCATTGCTCTCATATATCCGTCAAAACTGTAATCACAGACTGCAAGAGGATCATAAAGGAAACGCTCCCCCATACAAGTTTCATCTGCCACAAGTGCCCCTCCCATTTCTTCTATTAATAAAGGAATTTTGATATTTGGAAAAATTATCGGAGAACCTGTTACCAGAATGCGCGGCTGTTTTTTCCGTGTAATTACAAATTCACTGTTTTTACGCCTTTCTAATTCGTCATTCAATACTTTCATATTTTCCGTCCATGAATCAATCGGCATATAACTTAACGCATTCATAACTGCCATTGTATGTGTACCGCGAATCAGTGTTGTTGTATGCTTTTTTATTTTTAAAAAACGAGACATCTGAAGCTGTGCTCTCCCGACAGCATCGACACCTTTCATCAATGCCTCATATGTAATTTCATTTCCGGTGAGCTGTTCCAAAACCGGAAGAAGCTGGTATAATTCTTCCAAATATATTTCTAACAACTCATCGGACTGACGTATGGAAGGAACCTGCATTACATGAACCGATGTATATTCTGAAAGCATAGATGCCAGTTTCTTTTTACAGTCACAGGTTACCGGCACTACTACCATATCGCAGTCACTATAAGGCGGTAATTTTCCAATTTCCTCCATTCCGGCTACTGCTTTTACCAATGGACACGCATCACGCGGTGTAATATCCTCACCAATTGAAAAACCAGTAAAGCTTCCACTGCACAATTTAATATTCTCAGCTCCTGCGGCATAGAGCAGTTCCTGTGGCACCATCATGCAGTAAGTACCAACCTGTTTCTTGCCTTCCGAAACAACCGGCAAAAAATCAATATGTATTTTTTTCAATGCCTCCATAAAAGGAGACAATGCTTCCGGCCTGCCGGACAATTCGTCCATTCTTCTCAAATACTTACCGGCTATAAACGCAGATTTATTCATAAAACGTTCTCTCCTGCGTTCCTGCTGTAACATTACTTTTTCTGCCTGCATACCGTATCCTCCTTTTCCTCATACCGCTTCATAAACGCATCACGGGAAGATGTATACAACGGTATAGAAGCCCATGTAAGCTGCAATGCCTTATCTTCCGGACAGTTTCGAATACATTCGCCACACATAATACAATTTGTATCTGTTACATCTGCCTGCTTCCGCTCTGTATAAACCGTTTTAATTCCCATCGGGCAGGCATGATAACACGCTCCGCACTCTGTACAGGCAGTGCTGTCCTTTTTTAACCGAACCGGTGAAGCCTTATGGAACAGACCCATAAGAAGCCCTAAAGGACAAATATTACAGAAAAATCTGCTTTTAAAAAAGCTTCCCACTAACACAAACAGCATCACAAAACCACTGATATAAACCGTTGTCTTAAAACCGGAAAAGGCTGGAGACAATGTAATCGCCGGACAAATATTACAGAAATCCAGACCGACAAATCCCATGCCAAGAAATAACATTACAACTGTCCATTTAATAATTGCCAGCCGCTCATATAATTTTTCTGTTAACGTGATTCCCTGTATGCCGCTTTTCTGACGTACTGCATAAATACTGTCCTGCACAAATCCCATTGGGCAGACAAACCCACAGAATAATTTGCCAAACATAAACAGGGGAATGAAAAAACATGCAAAAAACACCAGAATCTTCTCAATTGGCAGCGTAAATAAAATATGTAAATGTGACATATAATAACAGGCGCTGGCTACGAGCTGCTCTTGATTATACTTACTACAGGATAAGACCGGAATATACAATTCTTCAAACCAATATCCTAAAACAGAGCCTCCCCACGTCAACAGCAGGAAGCTGAAAAACATTACCATCCAACGTATCACTACAAACATCGGTTTATAAGTTCTGCGAACCCTTGACCGCAAACTGTAATCCTTTTTTCCTGCCCGCCTGTTCAAAGCAGAACGCAATAATACACAAAAAGCAATTGACGCCAAGGTCAATATGACCAACGTAATAAACGGAAACAGTGTCTTTGAAAATATCTTGTTTGTTTCCGGAACATATCTTGCGATATAAGTATTCAGACCATTTGGAGCATATTCAATCGTGATTCCCTCACGAATCTGATTTGCAGACAATCCGGTAATATACCCTGCTGCATCTGTTGTACAGACTCTTGTGCTTCCATCTCCCATATGGAGTGTTACTTCACGTTCGCCTAACGGCTTTGTTTGAAAATAGATATACAAACTATCGAAACTATCCATGCCTACTTCCATTGTAACTACTTTATCTCTTATCAAAGGAGTAGCACCCGAATTTGGCTGAATGAAACGTAAGTCGGTTTTTACAAAATAAAAAACATTTTCTGCCTGACCATCATTATCGATATCATAGGACTGTTTTGGATATGCTGCTGCGAAGCTTCCAAGAAAGGTCTCATCTAACTGCCGCATATTTTCTTCCGTCAGTTTTGCCGCACCATATCTGCTCGAAGCATATACGGAAATCTCATTCTGTTCTATACTTCCATCCGTTACAAGCTGAATCGTGTCACCATCATAAACTAAATCCACAAATGTCATCTTTGGAAGCACTTCATTTGTCTCAACAAACTGAATGTCGTACGCCGCTGCGGTTGTATCAATACTATAAAAAATAATGTCCTGTGAAAACCATGCTGACAAACCGGCAATGGCCACTACACACACGATAAAAAGAATTGTTTTGTATGATGTCGAAAACAATAATTTTCGGATTTTTTCTTTTGTTTTTTTCATACTTCAATTCTCCTGACTTCCGTTTTTTTCTGTCTTAATAATTCAGAAAACGCTTCTACCCTAATACGAAGCTGTTCAATATCCTGAAATTGATAATCCGTTTCCAATCGGATAACCGGTAATTTTTTTTCCTCAAAATAAACTTCATTTCTGTTTAATTCGAAATCATATTCAATCTGCCCTTTCAACACATGCCAGATAATACCATCTGGTTTCGTTTCCTCCACATAATGCCGGATAGCTGCAACCAAACGGTCATTGTTGACAAAGGCACTAGAAGAATCATGCTCAAAATAATACGATGCCAGTTCTGCAAGTCCTTTCTGACTGTTCCCTGAAAAAGCATTTTCGTACTGTCCCGTCCGCGAATCAATACTGCCACAAATTTCCACTCCTGCTTCAGACAGGAGCATTGGAATCTTAAAATTTGGAAAATAAACCGGAGAACCTATCAGCAGAATCTTCGGTTTTTCATTTTCTAACACCTGCTTCTGCCTCTGTATTTTTTCTGTCAGGCTTTTTAAATTTTTGTGCCAGCATTCCAAATCCTCTGTCATAAACAAACTATCAATAATTGCCATACGAAGCATACCGGATATTTGGCTTTCATCCGTATTGGCTGCATCAAGAAAATCATGAATTGATGCACGAATCTCATTGATATAACGTGTTGTCTGTGTAAGCAAACTCTGCGAATACCTTTTCCCTAAATGATTACAGATTGTGCCAATTGCATGTTCCAATTCTGAAAGAAATCCTTTATGTGCCTGCGCGTCTTTTACTGCCGGTATCCAGATTGTTACCGTCTTCCACCCCTGTCTCTGTAAAAAATACGCTGTCTTTCTCTGTGCATCAGAAGAACATGGAACAATAATAAGCGCCTCATCCTTCATATGTTCCATAGTCAAAAGCTGTCCTAAAACAGCTCTGGAAACAGGATCCGTATCTCTTGGCACATATTCATCAGAAACCGCTGTAAAAATACGGTTTCCTCCTATCACCCAGAACGGTGGTTCTTTTGTTAAAGAATAAACAATCTCCATAGGAAAATCCGTTCCATATACAATAATTTTCGGATATTTTTTCAACAAATGTTCCGGCTTATAATATGACAGAATTTCATTCAAAAAATATGTGATTTCAGGAAAATCTCCACATTCATTTTTTAACTGGTTTATATTTTCGGTACAAACATCAAAAGCCTGACTAAGCAGGCTTTCAACGTCCAACGAAGGATTCATTTTTATATTTTTCATAGCTTATTCCAAAATAATTGACGCTAACTGATCTAACATAGTGAACATACCGGTTAATCCGCCGCGTGCCAGTGTCCATTCTTTTGCAAGGAAGTGGAAACCGCCTTCTTCATAAACAGTCAAATCTGTTACATACTGATAATCAAAACCGGCTGCCTGTACTTCTTCTAAAGAAGAATAAGATTTATCAATTACCCATAAATAATCCGGATTTACACTTTCAATCCAGTCAGTAATACTCTTTGCAACAGCAGAAATTGCAGCTGCATCTTCGCCCGCTTCTTTTACTGCACTTGAAGTAGCATTCATAGATACTTCTTCCGGAGCTTCATTTGATAAGTTCTGAAAACCAAGTTCATTTAATAACAAACCTGCACGTTCGTTATCTTTAATTGCTTCATCACCATCTTCTAATGAATTATTATTTGCCTGAACCTGAATCGAATTCATGTCTGCTTTTCCCTTTGTAATTACACAGGTTTTACCTGCTGCTGCAGACTGTAATTCTGCATACAATGTATCATATTTAGCTGTTAATTCTGCAACCTCAGCCTCTTTGTCCCAGATAGATGCAATTATTTCTGCATTTTCTTTCACACCTGCATACATACCATCAGCATGATTAGAAACGTAATCCAGAACAACGGTCGGTGCAATCTGGCTAAGTACATCATACTTCTCCTGATCGATTTCCTGTACATTTGCAATAATTAAATCTGCATCAATTGAGTAATATGGTTCCATTGGGTCTGCACCTTCCGGAAGATTTTTTGTTGAAAGGTTTAATGCTACAATTGTTTCAGAAGTATAATATTCCTGTAAATAAGCAGGATATTCATTTGTGGAACGTACACTTACAACGTTTCCTCCCAAACCAAGAGTAACCATTGTATCTAACGCATCACCATTTAAAACAGATACACGTTCCGGTGCAAACGGAACCTCTACATTTCCATAAATTGTTTCTACCGTTACAGTTTCAGGTGCATTTTCTGCTGCACTTTCCGTAGTCTCCACTGTCTCAGACTGTACTTCTTCTGCTTTGTCCTGTTCCTGCTGTGCAGTTTCACTGCTGTTGCCACAAGCTGCCATGCTAAAAGTCATCACACCTGCAAGAAACAGCGTAATCAAT
>CAYYZV010000102.1:0-8065 GCA_964476275.1 uncultured Roseburia sp. | reverse complement strand
GCTTCGGAAGCATAACATCTAACAGCACCATATCATAGTTATTCTCCTTAGCCATGCGCAGCGCCTCTTCGCCGTCATAAGCACAGTCTACTTCCATGCCATCCTGCTCTAAACTAAAACGAATTCCTTTTACTATTAACTTCTCATCATCTACAACAAGCACCCTTTTTGCCATATTTCCTCACATTCTACTGCTCTCTTTATTAATTATTTACTTTGATGTGTTCTTTTAATTGCGCAAAAACTCCTTCTTTAATTCCCGGAATCTTCATTAAATCCTCAATACTGGAAAATGTTCCTTCTGTCCCCCGATAGGCGACAATTGCTTCTGCCTTTGACTTGCCAATTCCAGGCAGATTCATCAGCTCTGTGACACTGGCTGTATTAATATCCAGCTTTCCATCATCTGCAGAAATGCTGCTTTTTTCGGACAGCTTCTTTGCTTCCTCCTGCGTATAAATCTGAATCATCATCCCATCTGTCACTTCTTCTGCCTGATTTATTAGAAATTCATCCGCATCTTCCGACAAACCGCCTGCGGCCTGAATCACCTCATAAACCCTGCTTCCTTCCGGCAGGGCATATACACCCGGCGCGTTCACGGCTCCACAGATATATACATAACATAATCCAGACTCTATACTTTCTGTCTCGTCATGCACCAACTCTGTCTCTGTGGCGGTCCTTTCTGTCTCATTAGCTTTCCCGTATTCTTCTAAGTATACTTCCGAATTCTGACCACATGCTGCAAAACACATCAAAAAAAGTCCCAGCATACAGCTTATTCTTATTTTCTTCTTCATCTGCATCTCCTTCACTTCCCAAAAATGAAAGAGTTCCTCAATGCCCGATAGGTATATTTTAACGAACTTTCCTGTGTAATACAAGTTAAAAAAGCATAAAAGCAGACTTTTCTCTACTTTTATGCTTCCCATACCTTTATAATTGCTCCTTAATGACCTCGGTAATCATTTCTTCAATGTTAATCCAGAAACCTCCTGCATCCTGTGAATTCGGTGCCGGTACAGCGTTTTCATATGCCTGATATGCCGCTGCTTCATATTCATCGCCGGAAGACTGTAACCGGACCGGATAATGCCCTGTCATCTCCCACACAGATGCATAATTATCCAATGTCAGATACTTGGCAAATGCACCTGCTTCTTCTTTTTTCTCTGAATAATCATTCACCAGAATCATATCTGTCAATGCTGTGGACTTTGCATCCAGACTCTCATTTAAACGTGGAAATTCTGCAATGTCATAAGAAGAATTCTTTAACTCCACCATTGAATCAGAATCTACAATCGCACAAAGTGTTTTGCCATTTAACACATCCGAAATAACAGATTCTTCTGTTACCGTATCCAAAGGCAGTGAAAAGGATGCTAAACTTTCTTCTAAGAAAAGCAGAGATTCTTCCAAAAGTGCTTCATCATAAGAAGCTTCTAATACACCTATGCTTTCATCACTTAAGACTACACTGTCTGATACAAATAAAAATCCGAAAAACGGATCATAGGCATCCCATTCCAACAGATATTCTACATTTTCCGGCGGTTCATTTTCGTCTGAGTAATCAATAATAGCCTGTAGAGACTCCGGTGCTGTTGCAAAATATTCATTATTATAAGTCAACAGACACACATTATAACTCAAAGGATAACCAAATATCTTACCATGGCAGGCAGACGCTGTAATCGCATTCTCTGCCACATTTCCTGTATATGCATCTGCCAGCTGATTTTCACCTGCTACTCCATAAAGATGTGCCTTTTCCAATTCTTCACCAGAAAGCAGATACGCATCCGGAAAAGCCTCTTCCTGCATGGTTGCATCATGAATATCACCTACATAATCCATTACATCTTTATAGACCAGTTCTACCAGAATTCCTGTCTTCTCGTAATAATCTGCTGCCAGACTGTTAAAATAGGTATCATAACTGGAATCATCATACCAAAAGCATAAATCAGCCCCTCCTTTTAAAGCTTCTTCATACTTCTCTTGTGCAGTTTGAACATGTATCTGTGTCTCCGACTTCATTACAACTGAATGATAGACCTCTCTATTTGCTGCTGCGCCAGCCATGGCAATCAGAAACACACTTAATATACCAACTGATATATATTGTTTCTTCATAGTTCACTTAAAACCTCATCCAATTTTCCAATCATCTCATCCACATGTTCTTTTTCAATTACAAGTGGCGGTACCAGACGAATGACATCACTGCCGGCAGAAATAACGATTAAACCTTTTTCCAATGCCATTTTTACCACATCGCCTACCTTTTTCGTACAAATTAAGCCCTGCATAAGCCCTACACCGCGTCTTGCTGTTAAACAATCATGTTTTTCCACTAATGCGTCTAATTTTTCTTCAAAATATCCGGAAATCTCTTTTACATGGTCCGTGATATGCTCACGCTCCATCATCTCTAATACTTTATCTACTGCAGCGCATACAAACGGATTGCCGCCATAGGTAGTTCCATGATCCCCAGGTGCCAAAGACTTCTCTGCCACTTTTTCAGTCATTAAAAAGGCTCCTACCGGCACACCGCAGCCTAATGCCTTGGCACTAGTCATAATATCCGGCTTTACATTATAAGCCTGCCATGCAAACATTTCTCCGGTTCTTCCCATTCCGCACTGAATTTCATCTAAAATTAATAAAATATCATGCTCATCGCACAATGCGCGGACACCTTCCATAAATTCCTTTGCAGCCGGATAAATGCCCCCTTCGCCTTGCACTGTTTCAAATAAAATCGCACAGGTCTTATCTGTAATCTGAGCTTTTACGCTTTCTAAATTATTAAACTCGGCAAACTTTACGCCCGGCATCATAGGTCCGAATGGCTCTCTATACTTTGCATTTCCTGTAACCGCCAATGCTCCTAAGCTTCTGCCATGGAAAGAATGCTCCATCGCAATAATCTCATGTCCTGCTTCTCCATCTCTGGTATAAGCATATTTTTTTGCTGCTTTAATCGCGCCTTCAATGGCTTCTGTACCGCTGTTTGTAAAAAATACACGATCCATCTGGCTTGCCTTGCGCAAACGCTTTGCTGCATGAATCGCAGGTACATTATAATATAAATTAGATGTATGCATTAATTTATCAATCTGACCTTTTAATGCATCATTATATTCTTTATTATTATAACCAAAAGCAGAAACTGCAATTCCGGCTGCAAAATCTAAATACTGCTTTCCGTCTGTATCATACAAATACATTCCATCGCCATGATCAAATACCACCTGGAAACGATTGTATGTATGTAAAATATTGGACTCTGCAGCCTCAATATAACTTGCTTTACTCATTATAAAATTTATTCTCCTTATCATTGATAATTGCTGTACCTATGCCCTTGTTTGTAAAAATTTCAAGCAGCAGGCAGTGAGCAATTCTTCCGTCTAAAATATGTACTCTGGAAACTCCATTTTCGATTGCATCGATACAGTTATTCAGTTTTGGAAGCATGCCGCCGCCGATATAACCGGAACCGATTAACTCCTTTGCTTCTGTTGCTGTCAGTTCAGAAATCAAAGTATTCTTATCAGAAGGGTCTTTATATACCCCTTCAATATCGGTTAAAAATGCCAGCTTCGCTGCATTAATTGCTCTTGCAATCGCACAGGCAGCATCATCTGCATTGATATTGTAACTATTAAATTCATCATCCATACCGATAGGACAGATAATCGGTAAAAAGTCCTTTTCCAATAAATCAAAAATAATCTTTGGATTTACCTCTGTAATTTCGCCTACAAAGCCAATATCCTCTCCATTGGAATATTTCTTTTCAACCTTTAATAAACCGCCGTCTTTTCCACTGATACCAACCGCATTTACGCCTAATTCCTGTACCAGCTTTACTAAAGACTTATTTACTTTATTCAATACCATTTCTACGATTTCCATCGTATCTTCATCTGTCTTACGAAGTCCATTGACAAATACAGGCTCCATACCGGACTTTTCTACCCATCGGCTGATTTCCTTACCACCGCCATGAACAATAACCGGCTTAAATCCTACTAATTTTAATAAGGTTACATCCTGAATCACCTGACGTTTTAATTCCTCATCTACCATAGCACTTCCGCCGTATTTTACTACAATAATTCTGCGGTTAAAATGCTGAATATATGGCAAAGCTTCGATTAATACCTCCGCCTTTTGCATAATCTCCTGCATATTCTTTTCTTCCATAACGTATCCCCTTTTCGTCACACTGCGTTTCTATCTTACGAACGATAATCCGCGTTAATTTTTACATAATCATAGGTCAAATCACAGCCCCATGCTGTCGCTTCTGCTTCACCCATTTTGATATCTGCAATTGCTGTTACATGAGGTTCTGATAAAATCTTAGTTGCTTCTTCCTCGCTGTAGTCAACTGCAACACCATTTTCAATAATCTGCAGTTTTCCTGCTGCACTTTCAAAAAATAAATCTACTTTTTCAGGATCAAAACTTGCCCCTGAATATCCCATTGCACAAAGAATACGTCCCCAGTTTGCATCGTGTCCGTAAACAGCAGCTTTTGTAAGACTTGAAGTAATAACGGATTTACTCAATACTTTCGCCTGTTTCTTGCTTTCCGCACCTACCACCTTTACTTCAAACAATGCAGTAGCACCTTCGCCATCTCCTGCCATCTGCTTTGCGAGATACTCATTTACAAAATTAAGTGCTTTCACAAATGCCTCATAATCTGCATTTTTCTCTGTAATCTCTGCATTTAAAGCCATGCCGTTTGCCAACAAAAGACAAGTGTCGTTAGTCGAAGTGTCACCATCTACAGAAATCATATTATATGTATCTTCTACATCCGCGCTTAAGGCTTCCTGCAATAACTCTTTTGAAATGGCTGCGTCTGTTGTAACAAAGCTCAACATTGTGCACATATTCGGATGAATCATACCAGAACCCTTACACATACCGCCAATAGTCACTGTTTTGCCATCTAACTCGAATTCTACTGCCACTTCCTTTTCATGGGTATCTGTTGTCATAATCGCAAGTGCAGCATTATGTCCGCTTTCTAAATCAGCACCCAATACCGGCACCATTGCATCAATTCCATTACAGATTCTGTCAATCGGAAGCTGTTTTCCAATGACACCTGTAGATGCCACTAAAACCTGCTCTGCCGGTACGTTTAAAACTTCTGCCACCTTTTCTGCTGTCGCTTTACAGTAACCCATACCTTCTTCACCTGTGCATGCATTCGCAATTCCTGCATTGATCACAACTGCCTGTGCATTTGGCTGATTGTATACTACATTCTGATCCCATTTTACCGGAGCTGCTTTTACGATATTTGTTGTAAAAGTTCCTGCTGCCACACATGGTACCTCACTATAAATCATTGCCATATCTTTTCTGTCTTTATATTTAATGCCTGCAGCTGTGCTGGCTGCCATAAATCCCTTTGCCGCTGTAACACCGCCTGTAATCTGTTTCATATTAACCTCCATCCTTCTTATTTAACTATTCAGCGCACCATTCGCAAAATCGCATCTTCGATGCTTACCTTTTGCTCCTGCCGGCTTCTCGCCAAAGAAATTTTCAAAAAGCATTCGTTTCAGCAAGCTGAACGCCTGCTTTTTATTCAAATTGCCTTGGCTCTGAATAGTTACAGATTATATGTAGTTACATTTTCTTCATTTAATACACATTCGTAATAATTTACATCCTCCCGGTAAGTCCATCCAAGACCTCTCCAGAAGCGATTTCCGACTTCATTTTTCTTAAATGCAATCAAATTTACCTTATTAATATGCTCTGCTTTCAATGCCTCTAAGCATTCCTTTACCATCTTCTGGCCAATTCCATGCTTACGATAACACTCTTTTACGCATACGTGATATAAGCAGGCTCTGCGTCCATCATGGCCGCAAAGGATACCGCCTATCAGTTCCTCTCCATAAAATGCCACCATACTGGTAGTTGGATTGCGTCTGATAAAACGTTCTACACCTTCTCTGGAATCATCAATACTGCGAATTCCAAAACCGGAAATCTCCATCCACAATTTATGCAATTCATCATAATCATCCATTGTCATAACACGAATGGAAAGCTTCTCTTCTAACATATAAAATCCCTTTCTATGGGAACATTGGAACCAGATTTAATCCTTCTGCTTCGTCAAACCCAAATAATAAATTCATATTCTGTACTGCCTGTCCGGCTGCACCTTTTACCAAATTATCAATCGCACCCATCATGATAATTCTGCCTGTCCGCGGGTCAATTTTAAAGTTGACATCAACATAATTGCTGCCTTCTACCCATTTTGTTTCCGGATAAACATCCTTATCTAATACACGGACAAACTTTTCGTTTTTATAATATTTATCATAAGCAGCCTTTACTTCTTCGTAAGTTGGATAAGTACCATCTGCTTTTTTATTCAATACCGCATATTCTGTCGCCAGAATACCACGATTCATTGGCACCAGATGCGGAGTAAAATTAATGACAATCTCTTCGCCTGCTGCATAACCTAACTGTTCTTCAATTTCCGGTGTATGACGGTGGCTTGCCACTCCATAAGCTTTCATATTTTCATTTACTTCGCAGAACAGATTTGGCAATTTTGCACCACGGCCAGCACCGGATGTACCAGATTTTGCATCAATAATCAGCGTATTTGCATCAATCAGCCCTTCTTTTACCAGCGGATAAGCTGTTAAAATAGAGCAAGTTGTATAACAGCCCGGATTAGCAACTAATCTGGCTCCCTTTACCTTTTCTCTGTTGATTTCACAAAGACCATATACTGCCTCTTCGATAAACTGCGGACTCTTATGCTCGATTTTATACCATTCTTCATAAACATTTACATCTTTGATACGGAAATCTGCACTTAAATCAATAATTTTCGTCTTCTGCAGGATTTCTTCTGTCAAAACACCTGCTAAAAATCCCTGTGGTGTTGCTGTAAAAATCACATCTACCTGTTCTGCTAATTCATTGATATTATCATCCAGACAGCTTGCTTCTACAATTTCAAACATATTCTGATATACGCTTGCATATTTTTGGTCAATATAGCTTCTAGAACCATACCATTTAATCTCAACTTCCTTATGTCCCATTAATAAGCGCACCAGCTCATTTCCTGCGTATCCGGTAGCGCCAATAATTCCTGCCTTTATCATATAAATAACCATACCTTTCCATTACCTGCAGCCTCGTGCATCCCTCGGAACATTATATATTCGGTAATTAAAAAAACTCGGATATATAGTTCTTTGCATAATTATACAGATACCCCCCCTGTTATGCAACCCCTAATTTTATTTTTTTCGGTTTTGAACATAAAATTTGTTTCCAGATTACATTATTATATTGATTTTTTTTACAAGCCGCAGTTCCTTTTTTTATATATTTGCTTGTAATTTGCACATTTATGCATAATTTTGCATAAATATTAATCAAAACTGTATAATTTTGCACTTGATTTTATTCCAAACATGGTATATAGTGTTTCTATCACAAATTTTGATAAGGTACATAAAGGAAAGGGATTAGATTATGAAAGAAAAAGTTATTTTAGCATACTCAGGCGGTCTTGATACTACAGCCATTATTCCATGGTTAAAAGAGAACTATGATTACGATGTTGTTTGTTGCTGTATCGACTGCGGACAGGGCGAAGAATTAGACGGTCTTGAAGAAAGAGCAAAATTATCCGGTGCTACAAAATTATACATTGAAGATATTACAGATGAATTTTGTGATGAATACATTGTTCCATGTGTTCAGGCAAATGCAGTATATGAGAATAAATATTTATTAGGAACTTCTATGGCTCGTCCGGGTATTGCTAAGAGATTAGTAGAAGTTGCAAGAAAAGAAGGCGCTACTGCTATCTGCCATGGTGCTACCGGTAAAGGCAATGACCAAATTCGTTTTGAATTAGGCATTAAAGCATTAGCTCCAGACTTAAAGATTATCGCTGCATGGAGAGATGACAAATGGAATATGAATTCCCGTGAAGAAGAAATCGAATACTGTAAAGCACATGGTATCGACCTTC
>CAYYZV010000101.1:0-8065 GCA_964476275.1 uncultured Roseburia sp. | reverse complement strand
AATTTAATAGGAAAGCAATTTTAATAAGAAATAGAAGTGTGATTTTAAACATCATTTTCACTTAATAAGGGAAATGATGTTTTTTTGTATCCAAATAAGAAACTGTAAGAATTTTATTGCAAAATGAAGTCAGGATATAAATACCTGTTGAAAAGAGAACGTGTGTTTGCTAAAATAAAGTAACAGGAGGTGAACACACGTTTGAAAAATATCATATTTCATATAGATGTGAATTCTGCTTTTTTATCTTGGGAGGCTGTTTATCGCATAGCGCATAAAGGCGGGAAACTTGATCTTAGAGAAGCAGCATCGGCAGTTGGCGGGGATGTTTCTATGCGTCATGGTATAATTCTTGCCAAGTCAATCCCTGCAAAGAGATACGGGATTCAGACAGGTGAAACAATTTTTGAGGCACAGCGTAAGTGTCCGGAGTTAGTTCTTGTACCACCAAATTATGGATTATATGAGAAATGTTCAGAGGCATTTATAGAAATTCTCCGTGAGTATTCGGATATAGTGGAGCAGTACAGTATCGATGAAGCGTTTATAGATATGACATCAACCTGCCATCTGTTTGGAATGCCGGAAGAAGTTGCGGTACAGATTAAGGACAGGATTAGAGATGAACTGGGATTTACGGTTAATGTAGGAATTTCAGAAAACAAGCTGCTTGCTAAGATGGCATCCGATTTTAAAAAGCCGGATCGTGTACACACATTGTATCCGGAAGAAATAGAAAAGAAAATGTGGCTGCTTCCGGTTTCGGACTTATTTTTTGTAGGACGTGCAACGACAAGAAAGCTGCTTTCAATGGGCATTCGTACAATCGGTGATTTGGCAAAGTCAGATCCGAAATGGCTCAAATGTATGTTAAAAAAACAGGGAGAGATTATTTGGGGATTTGCTAATGGCATAGATTGTTCTCCGGTATTAGAAAATCCGCCTGTGAATAAGGGATATGGAAACAGTACAACTATTCCATATGATGTTGTAAATGTAACAGATGCAAATAAAGTATTGCTGGCATTGGCGGAAACAATAGGAAACAGGCTTCGAACGGACGGAGTGCAGATAGAGGTGATTTCTGTAGGAATTCGGTACTTTGATTTGTCATATATGTCACACCAGAAGAAGCTTTTAATATCTACTAATATTACGCTTGAGATTTATAAGATTGCATGTGAACTGTTTTTGAAATTATGGAACGGCAATCCAATCAGACATCTTGGAATTCATACCAGCAGGGTACAGGATGTGGATTTTACAAGGCAGATGAATCTTTTTGATACAACGGACTATGAGAAACTTACGAAGCTGGATGAAACAATAGACAGTATCAGAGGACGTTTTGGCATGGATGCTGTAAAAAGAGCTGTCTTTGTGGATCAGCAAATTGATCATATGTGTGGAGGTATTTCCAGAGAGAAACGAAGCGTTGATTATGACAAAATAACTATTCAGTGATAAGCAGGGGGTATTTTTATGGCATTTGGAATAGGGACAAATACACAAAATGCAGATGCCGGAGAAGTTCGGGGCGAACAAAGGGAAGTAGCCTGCGAGTGTTGGTTTACCAGTAAAGGAAGAATGATACCTCGAATATTAAAAATTCAGGAAGAAGACGGAGAAATGCTTCTTATTAATAAAATACAGGTTCATTATCAGGAGAATAAGAAATATGCTGGAATACCATCCATTGAGTTTGATTGTACCTTAGTTGTTCTTGAACGGCAAATCAGGGCAAAGTTAATTTATTATCAGATGGAGAGCCGCTGGGTTTTGAACATTAGGTAAATATGGTATAATGCTCCATATAGTAAGATTTAGACTATGGAAGTAATAAAATAAGCCGTTGTTTATGGAAGACTTTGCAGAGAGTCTGCCGGGAGGTGGTGTGCAGAATCAGCTTTTTCATGCAGTACAGGGAAAAGGATATGAAAGCCATAAAGAATTCAGGTGTTTAGGAAAAACAGGTTACATTGCCAAATGGTCATATGATTAACTATGGTGAACTTGAAGGGGATGGACCGGCTCTTTTATTGATTCATGGACAGATAAGATAGATTGACATTTTCCATAAAAAGTGATATATTTATATTGTACATAAAAGGGAGTAGCTAAACACTGAAAAGTGTATTTGCAACGTCACCACGATACCGAGAGGTATCCGTAACAAATGAAATAGCAAGACTTTTATTGTGACAGGCGTCATAATAAGAGTCTTTTTTAATTTCATAGGAAATACCATGTTACGATAATGTACAAATTTTTGGGGATTTCATGGCAGCTGTCACAAAACGATTCTACTAATTTATGGTTGAATGGAGGTACGAGTATGAAGAACAAAAAATTAAAACAAATTCTGTTTGCCTGTGGTGTGTTAACCGGAGTTCTTGTTGGAGCAGTTGTTGTATTTATTACGATTCAATTTCTGCGGGCTCCAAATCTTTCTGAAGTAGATGCTGCGCCGGAAGGTTATCTAAGCACTATTTTAGATAAAGATGAAAATGTAATAAATACGCTCTATATCACAGAATCAAATCGTATTTATGTGAGTTTAGACAGCATTCCAAAAGAACTTCAGGAAGCGTTTATTGCTATCGAAGATAGCAGGTTTTACAGTCATAACGGTATTGATTTGCAGGGAATTGTAAGGGCATTTTGTTATGGGATTGTGAATGGAGAATTTTCGCAGGGAGCCAGTACGATTACGCAGCAGCTATTAAAAAATAATGTGTTTACTGACTGGATGAGTGAGACAAGCTTTTATGACAGAGTTTGCAGGAAAATTCAAGAACAGTATCTGGCAATCCGGTTAGAACAAAAATATTCGAAGGAATGGATTTTGGAAAATTATTTGAATACAATTAACCTGGGTGGCGGTACCAGAGGGGTGCAGGTGGCAGCACAGTATTATTTTGGAAAGGATGTTTCACAATTATCTTTGGCGGAATGCGCTTTGATTGCTGGAATTACCAAAAACCCATCGAGTTATAATCCGTACAATCATCCGGAAGAAAGTCAGGGGAGACAGAAGCTTGTATTGAATGCCATGCTGGAACAGGGATATATTTCCGAGGAAGAATATGAACAGGCAATTCTTGAGGATGTAATTGCAGGCTTAAATACGGATTCAGAAAACAGGGGTATGCGGGTATTCTCCTGGTTTGAAGATGCAATGCTTTTGCAGATTGTAGAGGACCTGATAGCGATTTATGATTGTGATGAGGCAAACGCATGGGATATGATTTATAGTGATGGTCTTACCATTTATTCGACAATCGACACGAAACTGCAGAGTTTATGTGAGACAGTAGCTGTCAGCGAAGAGTGGTATACGGACAATCAGGAGGTTTCAGTTGTAGTAACAGATGTTTCTAACGGAGCAGTCAGGGCAATTGTTGGAAGCAGCAAAGAAAAAAAGAACAGTCTGGCATATAATCGTGCAACAGATGCCATTCGTCAGCCGGGCTCGGTTATTAAGATAATAGGAGAGTATGCGGCAGCACTTGATACAGGAAAAATTTCTCTGGGGACAGTTATAGATGATGCGCCATACACCTATTCAGACGGAACGAATCTTCGCAATGCAGATGGAACCTATGGAGGAATGACAACTGTTCGTGATGCAATTGCATTATCCAGCAATGTTGTGGCACTTAAAACATTTCAAATGGTGGGAGCAGAAAGCGTATATGAATATTTGCAGAAGTTTGGCATTACGACGCTGACAGAAGCGGATATGTATGAGGCACTTGCTATTGGCGGAACATATAATGGTGTAACAAATTTGGAAGTAACCGCGGCATATAATGCCATTGCCAATTCGGGACAGTATATAGAGCCATATTTTTATACGAAAGTTGTAGATCGAAATGGCAATATAATATTGCAGAATGATGTAGATTACGAACAAATCATAAGCAGTGAAACATCAGAACTGCTTACCAGTGCAATGGAAAATGTGATTACAGAGGGTACCGGAACAAGCGCAGGAGTAAGAGGGCTTACGCTTGCAGGAAAAAGCGGAACTACAAATGATAAAAGAGATCTTTGGTTCGTAGGCTTTTCTTCTTATTATACTTGCGGAGTATGGGGAGGCTTAGATGACAATTCTGTTCAAACAGACAGCAGCTATGTAAAAAAAATCTGGCAGAAGATTATGCAGGAATCACATATTGGTAAAACAAATCAGCCAATAACAGATACCAGGCGGCTGACTCAGGTTACAATATGTACCAAATGTGGAAATCTTGCAGTTGATGATTTATGCGATAATACGCTTCAGGGAAACATGGCCAGGGAGGAATACTATCTGGAAGGAAGTGCTCCTATGAAAATGTGTGACTGCCATATTAGTGTTACAATCTGTGAGGAATCCGGGGCTATTGCAGGAAAATACTGTCCGGATAATGCAGTGGAGAAGATGATATATTTGAAAACTGCGACAGAAGGTACGGAGGATAGTCAGTACGTACTTCCGGAAGATTTAGCAGAGAGTTGTGATGAACATAAGTATTTCTGGAATCAATGGTTTAATGAGGAGACGTCGGATGATAAACCATCAGATAACAGACCATCGGATAATGGACCATCAGACAACAAACCATCAGATAATAAACCATCGGATAACAGACCATCAGACAATAGACCGTCAAATTCTATGGGCAGCTGGTTTGAAAATTTTTTCAGATAATAAAATAGGAAAAGTAAAAAATGAAATTGAATTAAGTCCAAAAACCCCTATCGCAATTATGGTGTGATAGGGGTTTTGTTAAGTTTTAAGGAAAAGAGTTGAGGTTGAATTGAGATTTTGGGTTTATAGTTATCTGGGATAGTGTTACCATTGTATCGTATTTTTGAAGAGAGGAAAAGGTAGATATGTTCAAGATTCTTGTAGTAGAGGATGAGCCGCAGTTAAATGAACTTTTTTGTAAAACATTAAAACGAAATGGATATGAGACATACAGTGCTTCAGATGCAAAAAAGGCATTAAAAATTTTAGAGTCAAAAACCATAGATATGATTATTTCGGATGTAATGATGCCTGGAATGGATGGATTTGAATTTATTCAGCAGCTTCGGGAAGCACAGATCAATATACCGATTATGCTGATTACAGCAAAAGGCGATATTATGGATAAGCAGAGCGGATTTTTATCAGGAGCAGATGATTATATGGTAAAGCCGATACATTTACAGGAAATGCTGCTGCGTGTACAGGCATTGCTTCGCCGTGCGAAAAGCGTGAGCGAAAGAAGACTTTTCTTTGGAAATACGGAATTAATTTATGATGTATGGACCGTGAATGACAACAACGGAAGCCGGATTCTTCCACAGAAAGAATTTCAGGTGTTATATAAATTATTGTCTTATCCGGGACAGATTTTTACCAGACAGCAGATATTAGATGATGTATGGGGAGTGGACGGATATGCAGATTCACATACGTTGGATGTACATATCAGCCGTCTGCGGGAACGGTTTAAAAAGAATGAGGATTTTGAGATTATAACAATCAGAGGATTGGGTTATAGGGCGGTAAAGAAAAATGGATAAGAATCAGAGAAATATTATTGCAGGAGAAGATATGCGAATGCACAAGCTAACTGTGCAGATTTGGCGTGTCTTTGTTTGGGTTACAGTAATATTTTCGGGAATATTAGCGTTAGGTGCATATGCTAGTATTGTACTGGGGCTTGTTTCGGTCGGTGAGCATTCTGTTTCGTTTTTTGCGCTATTGATCATTGCGGGAGTATATATGATGCTGTCTTCTGTGGCAGCTTTTTATATGGTAAGCAGGGTATTTGCACCATTAGAGGAATTGAGTGAGGCATCGAAGCAGGTGGCAAAAGGCGATTTTAATATACAGGTAACATATCAGGGACGTCTTGAAGAATTAGGAAGTACAATTGATAATTTTAACCGTATGGTAAAAGAATTAAATTCTGTAGAAATTATGCGGAATGACTTTATAGCGAATGTTTCTCATGAGTTTAAGACACCGTTGGCAGCAATTACGGGTTATGCTACTTTTTTACAGGATTCGGAATTGTCACAGAAAGAAAAAGACGAGTATATCCGTAAAATTTTCTTTAATGTGGATAAATTGAATGAATTGACAGAAAATATTTTGCAATTATCAAAATTAGAACATCAGCAATTTTTAAATGAGCCGGTGTGTTATCGCTTGGATGAACAGCTTCGCGAGGCAATTGTCTTACTGGAACCGAAGTGGGGAAGAAAAAAGACAGTGTTTGATTTAGATTTGCCGGAAGTTGAATATATAGGACAAAAAAGCCTGCTGTTTCACGTTTGGATGAATGTGATTGGAAATGCAATCAAGTATACGGAAGAAAATGGAACGATAGAAGTCTGCCTGAAAGAAACAGAAGAGTATTGTGAAATTATTATCAAAGATAATGGGATCGGAATGACAGAAGAGACGATGAAGCATATATTTGAAAAATTTTATCAGGCAGATACTTCCAGAAAAGCACAGGGAAACGGACTGGGACTGGCATTATGTAGAGAGATTATAAATAAATGTGGAGGAAAGATTATAGTAGAAAGTGAACTGGGAGTAGGGTCTGTATTTATCATACAGCTTCTGAAAATAGAGGATTCTCAACAAAGTTTGAAGTTTAGTTGAGAAAAAATTGAGATACCCCTTTTATTCTAAAAATAGAATAGATGTAGAGCACTTCTAAAGAAGGGGACATATGTACAAGTTATTAGTAGTGGCAGATGAGATGCCGGAAAGCGAACTTTTATGCAAAACACTGCAAATGCATGTGGGAAATTTGTGTGAAATATATGAAGCAAAAAACGAAAAAGAAGCAATGGCTTTGTTAAGTAACAATTGGGAAATAAAAGAAGCAAATGGGTTTGGCAGTGTTGAATCTATGTCAAATATTTCCACAATAGAGACAGATGACAGACGGCTTTCAAGAGTAAAGAATAGAATGGAAAAATATATTCAAAAGCATTACATGGAGGAAATTTCTATGCATGACGCGGCAGAGCAGATGAATTATTCAGAAGCTTATTACTGTAAATTATTTAAGCAGTGTTTTGGCATGAATTTTACGTCCTATCTTGCGCAGTATCGGATTAAGGAAGCAAAGAAATTGTTAGTAGCTTCAAGTATGAGTGCGAAAGAGATTGGGAAAGCCTGCGGATATCCGGACCCCTGCTATTTTACAAGAGTTTTTAAGAGAGAGGCAGGCTGTACACCGGCTGAGTATCGGAATCGAGTTATGAACGAGGAAATAGAGTAAAATTATACTATGATTCGCAAAATCGTCTTATATCTATTAAAGAAAAATTAAGATAAAATAAAAATATGTAAATTATAGATAAACGAATTTTAAAATAAATAAAGTCTTACATAATAACGGAATCTTATCATAATAAGTCTCTCCACACACCCGAAACTTATTTATTCAGATGAAATATTATCGTAAGGCTTTATGAATTAAAATTCGTTTATTTATAAGTTAGCATAAAAAACTTTACAAGGAGAAGATTTTATGAGTCAGAAAAGAAGTTTGCCGGATAAGTATTACGGCGAAAATGGTATTCACCGCGTTCCATTATGGCGTATTGCTTTATTTGCGCTGAACAACACATCTACAAACCTTTACATGTTCATGATGAACTATGTAGCGTACTACTTAGCTGGATGGGTTGGGGTAACCAGTGTAGTTGCAGGTTCATTCTCAATGTTCATGAGAATTTGGGATGGTGTAACAGATCCATTAGTTGGTATGTTAGTTGATAAGATGGATGGTAAGTTTGGTAAGAACAGACCATTCATGGTTATTGGTAACGTAATCCTTTTCGTTACATCATGGATTTTATTTAATGTAACACATAGTCTTCCAATGGCTGCAAGATTCCCATTCTTTATCGTAGTATCTGCGATTTACTACTTGGGATACACAGCACAGTGTGTAGTTACAAAGTCTGCTCAGACATGTTTGACAAACGATCCAAAACAGAGACCACTGTTCTCTATTTTCGATGGTACTTACAACACATTCTTATTTTCAATAATGGCAAT
>CAYYZV010000100.1:0-8068 GCA_964476275.1 uncultured Roseburia sp. | reverse complement strand
TCATTCAACCAGTGTGTAATCTTACTAAGTTCATTTTGATGATAAGGAACAAATTTTCTCATATGCCGACCTCCTCATATGCTTAAATGCCTGCCATCCAACTATCTTATTTTAAAATCTCCTGATATGGCAGGCGGATATATTTTCCCTCTAATAAAGTATATTCTTCGTCCAGTTCATTTCCTGACACTACAGAATAGGCTAATTCCAGCATGCCTCTTGCCTGCCCAACAGAATCGTTTAATACCGTTCCATAAAGTTCATCTCTTACTACTGCTTCTAATGCCGGTTTTGTACCATCTATTCCTAAAATAACAGGCTCCTGTAAGGTTTCATTTTCTCCAAAATATCCATTTTCTTTTAATGCATCAATTGCACCAAGCGCCATATCGTCATTATTCGCAAATACAACCTCTATCTCCTGACCAAACGCATCCAGCCACTGCGTCATTTTTGTTTTTGCCTGATCTCTGTTCCAATTTGCAATTTCGTCTGCCAGTTTTTCCAATTGATAACCCGCTTCGCTTACTGTATTTAATACATACATCGTTCTGACAATGGAATCCTGATGTCCGGCTTCTCCTTCAAGCATAACATACTGCAATATCCCATCAGCATTTTTATCTACACCGGCAAAATCAGACTCCAATTTTTTTATCAATACTTCTCCCTGAATAATACCTGATTCAAAAGCATCTGCTCCCACGTAATAAAGCTTGTCCCAACGCTGCAAATCCTCTTCTACAAGTTCCCTGTTAAAAAAGATAATCGGAAGGTCTGCACTTCTTCCCCGCTCAATAATGGTAGAGGCATCTGTTCTGTCCACAAGATTGACGCAGACAATATCACATCCCTGTTCAATAAAATAATCCATCTGATCGTTTTGTGTCAGCTGATTGGAGCTGGCATTTAATATTTCCAATGTAATCGAAATATCATACTTTTCTTCCATTACATCGGTGTATTCTGCCAATTCATCTACTAATTCTGAAATAAATGTATCGTACTGATTATAAACCGTAACACCGATTTTAAGATTCTTTGCTTCGGAAGCCTCCTGACCATTCGATGTACATCCTGACAGCAAAATCATTGTACATAAAATAGTCCCATACAATTTTTTCATTATTTTACCCCATTTCTATTCTACAATCGGAAACAGCAGTCTCTCGTACTGTGTCTCATGTACATTTTCTTTTCCCACGCAATAAATATCTATTTCTTCTCTTTCCTTTTGTATTCCCTTTGTTTTATTCAGCATTGCTTCTACGCTCAAATACCCGATATTAAACTCATTCTGAAAAACCAGTTTTTCTATTTTTCCTTTATCCAAAGCTGCAACAATAGAGGCTGTATTGCCAATCCCATAAAGCTTTATTCCGTCTAAAAGCTCCGGCGGCATTTGACATAATATTTCTAACGGCTCCTTGCTGAATGCCACAATTGCATCCGCTTTCACGTTCTTAAGATAGTTTCCCATATATGCCGTCAAATCCACTCTATCATCTTCCCGTTTTAATATCAAAATTTCCACAGAATCATCCACTGTCTCATAAAAACCCTGAAGTCTCTCTCTGACACTGCTGCGTTTCGTATATTCTTCAATCAGCACAATACGGCTTTTTTCTTCCTCCAAAAAATCCTGTAATAATGACTGCGCCAATATCTGTCCCATAGCTCTGTTATCCGCAGAAATATATTCCCGATTTGCACTGTCTATATCACTCTCTATCATAATAACAGGCACCTGTGCACCTTCATTTTGCATATCCAAAAGTGTCATGCCGGAGTCCGCAGCAGCAAGCAAAATTCCCTCCGCACCACCTGCAATTTCCTGTCTTACCAGTTCTAACTGTTCCTCTCCTGTCATGCCTTCTTTCGCCGTTATATAATTAATATTTACTGCAAAATCGTCCTCCGCCTGTTTCATTCCTTCCACAAGAGATTCCCACCCATCGTCTCCCGAATGATACAGTACTACAGAAAATTCTTTCTTTTTTTCTATCGGCTTTTCTCCAAATACCGCTCCATAATATACCCATAGAACAATAAGCATCAGTCCAAAACAAACCACTGCCGATATCACAATTTCCGGATTCTTCTTATTTTTCATCCCGTACCTCCAATTTTTTTGGCAAATGAATCCGTACCCTTGTACCTACATCCGGTTCACTTTTAATCTCTAGTCCGTAATTTTGTCCGAAATAAAGCTTAATACGCTGATCTACATTTTTTAAACCGATTCCCGAACCGCGCTTTCGTTCGTATTTTCCATCTGTCAGTAAATGTTCCACGGTTTCCGGCGGCATTCCATTTCCATTATCAATTACATCAATATAAATTTCTCCATCCCTCTCATATCCCTGTACTAAAATCTGTCCCTCTCCATCCATTGCTTCCATACCGTAATAAATAGCATTTTCTAAGAGTGGCTGAATAATGAGCTTAATTGTCAGATATTGTTTAATTCCTTCATCCAACATAAAATCTACATTAAATTTATTTTTAAAACGTACCTGCTGAATATTGCTATAATTTATAGCGTGATTAAATTCTTCCTTTATCGTAATAATTGTTTTGCCTTGACTTAAAGAAATTCGAAACAAGTTAGCCAGTGCCGTTACCATCGCAATTGCCTCTTCATAACGCTCACTTTCTACCATCCAAACGATAGAGTCCAATGTATTATATAAGAAATGCGGATTAATCTGTGACTGTAACGCATCCAGCTCATTCTTTCGTTTCTCTTCCTGCTGTTTTACAATATCATCCATCAGCACCCGCATCTGTTCTACCATAGAACGAATTGTTTTCCCCAAATGCTGAATCTCATCTGAACCGCCTATGTATATTTTTTCCGGATACTGTAATTCCAGTTCTTTCACAGAATCCTCGAGTTTTCGAAGCGGCTGTGCTATTTTAGCGGATAAATACTGATTTGCAAATATCAAAATCAAAATACTGATTGCCAAAACTGTCACCCAGATGACACTTGCCTGATTCCACTGCTGCTGCATGTTCTCTTCCGGAATGACAGAAACAATTTTCCAGCCGGTGTAGCCAACTGTTTTTACTACAACCGTTCTGTTGACTCCCAGAAACTCTTCTTCGTGTACGCCATCGTCATATTCCGATGCAATTATATTATTTTCCTGATATAAGTTACTGAAAATCAAATTCTGCCGCGGATGATAAATAATTTCTCCGTTTCCATCCACTAAATACATATAACTCATGTCACCGGAATTTACCTTTGTAAATAAATGCTTAATACCACTGAAATTCATGTCAACCAGCAGAACCCCATTAGAAATATGTCCGTTCTTCGTCAATTCCACGCTGCGGCTTAAAGAAACTACCCAGTAATATCTGTCATTACTGTCTTCAAAAATATGCTCTACATGGGAAGAAGAAAAATGTAAATTTTCCGGTATTTTCTGTGCCTGTATAAACCAATCCTGTAACGTTACATTCACATTTTGTTTTAAGGTATTAACCGGAGTCGCCGCAACTAATGCACCTCTGCTCGTAAAACAAGCAATACTGACCAAATAATCTTTATTGGCTTCATATAACAGCGTTAATTCCTTATCCACACTCGTTTGTGCAAAATCAATATTCTTAATTACACTATAATAAGCCGTATCTGATATACGCATCATATTTCGCAGATAATTTGTTAAATTCAATTCAACCTGCGCCACCAGCTTACTGTTATCTTCTACTACTAATTCTTCTGCGTTTCTGGTATAGGCAGCATAAAGCATAATTCCCAGCATCAGCATCCCTACAACAGTAATTAACGTAAAAGATACCGCTATCATATACTGTAAATTTTTCTTTTTAAATTTTCGGGTCAGTTTTTCTAATATCCGCTGCATTTTATTTCTATACTTCCTTATTTGTACGATACTTGGACGGAGAAATGCCATATTTCTTTTTAAATACATAGCTGAAATAATTTGCTTCCGTATATCCTACTTTTTCTGCTATGATATAACTCTTATCTTCTGTATTATTCAGCAAGTCTACTGCGTGTTCTAAGCGCACCTGTGTCAAATAAGACACAAAGCTCATTCCAACGGCTTTTTTAAACATCGTCGAAAAATAAGTCGCGCTTACATTCAGATGCCGGCATAAATCTTCTACCGATAATGTGCTTTCTGCATAATGTTCCTCTATATACTGCTTCGCCTTCTCCGTCATAGTCTTTGTGGAGTCATTTCGCTCCTGGCGAATCATACGGCGTATCGCATTGCACCGATCCTGCAGCCACGATACAAACTCGTCTATTGAACGAAACTTATGTATTTCTTCGTAAGGATTATAATTTTTTCCAAAAACTTCAGTCATATCCAGCTGATAGCTGCGAATCAGCTTCATTAATTCCGTCAATGTCTCCATAAACGCCAACTGATACTGCTGTACTGACAACGTTTCTGTTTTTAACTCTCTTGCAAAGGCCTCAATTACCTCTGCTACTTCTTCTTTATTTCCAAACTTTATACTGTGAATAATATCTGCTAAGCCTTTCAGCTCCGGAATAAAATCTATTTTTTCTTTTGGTTCCACATCTAAAATATAAATAACCTGCGCATCATTTTCAATAACCAGATGATATTCAAATGCATTTTTTGCTTCTTCATAAGATGCTGCAATTTTATCTAAAGCCGGATAAGCCTGACCTACTCCGGCAATTACATTCGTATCCAATAGTCTGGCTCCTATTTTACTTATCTGATCGATATGATAGACAAATTCCTGTACCTCTTCTGTCTTTTGCAGCTGCACAATCACTACAATATATTCCAAATAAATCAAGCTCTGGCTCTGCAAGTGTTTTCCCAAATATTCCTTTGCCAGGTTTAATAGTGAAAAATTTAACATTTGCAGGGATAATGATTCTATACCGCCGGAAACTTTCGGCCGAAGGACTGCAACTGCATAATAAGGCGACTCAAAATCCATTTCATATGATCTCATCATAGACTTTGCCTGTTCCTCTGAAAGTCTTCCCTCCAGCATTCCAGCTAACAGATGCTCCCGCATCATAGGCAGATTTTTTTGATAAAAGTCATATAAATTTTCCATATTGCGGCGTTCATCAAATTCTCTGTCTAAATTTTTCTTTATCTTGCCAAATACCTTTTCTAAATCCTTTGCACTGATAGGCTTTAACAGATATTCTTCCGCTTCCAAATGAACTGCCTCTCTTGCCAGCTCAAAGTCATCAAAACCAGAATAAAGCACTACCTTTGTATTTTTATAATTTTCCTTTAATTTGCCGCATAAAGTCAGACCGTCCATAAACGGCATTTTAATATCTGTCATTACGGCATCAATGTGCGTCTGTTCTGCCAGCTCTAACGCTTCTTCGCCATTGCTCACCGAGCCAACCACTTCAAACCCCAGTGTTTCCCAATCCACCTTTTTGGCAATGGCTGCCCGCACATCTTCTTCATCATCTACTAATACCAGTTTATATAAATTCACTGCCTCTTCTCCTTAAAAAGGCTCCCAGAACATGTCTGGAAGCCCCTGATTTTAATATCTGTTCGTTTACTTCTTTTTAACGTACTTACGAATATCTAATGCAACAGCTGTTACGATTACAAGACCCTGTACAATATTGTTGTAGTATGGATTTACTCCGAGGAACTGTAAAACGATCTTTAAAAGTTCAAATACAAGTACTCCGACAAGGATACCGCCAACTGTACCGATACCACCTGTTGTAGAAACACCACCAATTGTACAGCCAGCGATTGCTTCCAATTCGTATCCAGTACCCATACCAGAGTTAGCACCACCGGATTTACCTGCAAGGAGATATCCTGCTAATGCATACATAATACCTGCTGTCATGTAAATAAGAATTTTGCTCTTAACTGTATTAACACCCGAAACTTCTGCTGCATTTTCATTACCGCCAATTGCGTACATATATTTACCATGTGTCATCTTGTTGTACAAAAACCAGAAGAAAATACCTGCTATAACGGCAATGATTAACAGATATGGAATACCTGGGAATTCGCCAGCCGCAAAAATCTTACCATTTACAAATTGTGTATAAACTTTCTGGAAACCACCAACCGGCTGTGCATTTGTAAATACTAACGCACAACCATAAATGATAGTCTGCGTACCAAGAGTTGCAATAAATGGAGGTACGTTTAATTTAGAAATAATCAAACCATTTATGATACCAATAAGTGCACCCATTACCAATACAATGAGTAAAACAACCCACATATTCATTTCCGGCATGGATTTAAACATACGGCCATTGTAGTCACCACGCTGTAATAAAACACCTGCGACACAGGCTGCAAGCCCCACCTGACGACCTGCTGAAAGGTCAGTACCTTTTGTAATCAAACAACCAGAAACACCCAGTGCAATTAAGAAACGAACTGCTGTGTTACTAGCTAAGTTATTAAAGTTTCCCCATGAGAAGAAGTTCTCAACATTAAAGCCTACAATGATACAAACAACTGTTAAAATTACAACAATTGGATTGCCTTTGATATACGCCAATATTCTCTGAGGAATAGATTTTTTGTTATTCATATTCTTTTTCCTCCTTATTCAAACTGAGTAGCCAGTTCCATGATATTTTCCTGTGTTGCATCTTTGCCATCGATAAAACCTGTAATTCTGCCATCACACATAACCATGACACGGTCAGACATACCAATAAGCTCAGACATCTCACTGGAAATCATAATGATACTCTTGCCCTGTTTTGCCAAATCAGCGATGATGCAGTAAATTTCATACTTGGCACCAACGTCGATACCACGGGTAGGCTCATCTAAGATAAGCACATCCGGATTATTTGCCAGCCAGCGGCCGATAAGCACCTTCTGCTGGTTACCACCAGAAAGACTCTGAATCTGGGTCTTACTGGAAGGAGTTTTAATATTCATCTTTGCGACATTTTCCTGTACTAAAATTTCTACCTTTTTATCATTAATACAGAAACCAAAGTCAAGATATTGATTTAATGAGGCAATGGAAATGTTATCTGCAATCGAAAGAACACCTAAGATACCTGTTGCACGACGGTCTTCCGTCAACATCGCGATACCCTGATCAATTGCATCTTTTGGACGATTGATCTTTAATTCCTTGCCATTATATTTAATCGTACCTGTGGTATGGGAACGGATACCGAACAAACCTTCCATAAGCTCTGTCCGCTGTGCACCTACCAAACCACCTACACCAAGAATTTCACCCTTGCGAAGCTGAAAACTCGCATGGCGGAAGCTCTTTGGATTAATGGACGTAAAATCTTCTACTTCAAAAACAACCTCTCCCGGAACATTTTCACGTACAGGATAAAGATTGGTTAATTCACGACCTACCATCTTTGTAATGATAAAATCCGTTGTTAAATCTTTTGCTTCCCATGTACCTACGTACTGACCATCACGCATGATGGTTACTTCGTCTGAAATTCGTAAAATTTCGTCCATTTTATGGGATATGTAAACGATTGAAACGCCTTCTGCTTTCAAATCTTCTACGATACGGAATAAAGCCTCAACTTCATTATGGGTTAAGGATGATGTTGGTTCATCTAAGATAAGAACCTTACAGTTTGCAGAAACAGCTTTTGCAATTTCTACTGACTGCATCTGAGACACACTTAACTCGCCCAGCAGCTGCTTCGGATCAAATTCCATACGAACCTTCTTTAGCAAAGCAGCTGTGTCTTCATACATTTTTTTATGATCAACAATAGGAATAACTCCTAATAACTTCTTCATAGGGTAACGACCCAAAAAGATATTCTCACCTACGGTACGGGCTGGAATTGGCTGAAGTTCCTGGTGTACCATAGCGATACCCATTTTCAAAGCTTCCATCGGATCCCCAATGGTCACCTTTTCTCCTTCAAAAAGCATTTCTCCTTCGTCCATCTTATAAATACCGAACATACACTTCATAAGAGTAGATTTACCTGCACCGTTCTCACCCATGAGGGCATGAACTGTACCCGGACGGAGACGAAGCTGTGCCTGATCCAAAGCCTTAACACCTGGGAAGGATTTACAAA
>CAYYZV010000099.1:0-8085 GCA_964476275.1 uncultured Roseburia sp. | reverse complement strand
TATTTTAATGATACACAAAGACAGGCAACAAAAGATGCAGGCAGAATTGCAGGATTGAATGTTCTTCGTATTATTAATGAACCTACCAGTGCGGCTCTTTCATACGGCTTAAATCATGGGGAGGCTCAGAAAGTTCTGGTATATGATTTAGGCGGAGGGACTTTTGATGTTTCCGTAATAGAAATAGCAGATGGAGTAATCGAAGTACTGGCAACTGCCGGTGACAATCATCTTGGCGGTGATGATTTCGATGCAAGAATTGCTGAATGGATGATTCATGAGTTTAGAAATCAGTATAGGGTAGATCTGTCGAAAGACATTACAGCAATATATCGCATCCGGGAAGCGGCGGAAAATGCAAAAAAGGAATTATCAATAGCAGAAAGAACGTACATTAATTTACCGTATCTGACGCAAGTAAGAGGGGAACCGGTTCATTTAGAACTCACACTTACGAGGACAAAGTTTCATGAGTTGGTGCATGATCTGGTGGAAAGAACTGTGGGACCGGTTCAAAATGCATTGCAGGATGCAGGGATTGCAGCTTCTGAATTAGGACGTGTTCTGTTGGTTGGCGGGTCAACACGAATGCCTATCATACAGGAAAAAGTAAAAGAGATCACAGGAAAGGAACCTTCCAGAAATATAAATCCGGATGAATGTGTTGCTATGGGTGCTGCCATTTTGGGTAGTACTTTGTCAGGAAATGCGTTAACAGTAGCTTCCGGTGGAAATAATATACTTTTATTGGACGTTACGCCCATGAGTTTATCTATCGAAACTGTTGGTGGAGTCTCCACCAGACTAATTGAGCGCAATACGACGCTGCCTGCCAGATATTCCAGGGTATTTACAACAGCGGCACCTTATCAGAAGAACGTAGAGATCAAAGTACTTCAAGGGGAAAGACCACTGGCAAAAGACAACAAGAAAATAGGAAATTTTAAATTAAAAGGAATACGAAAAGCTATGGCGGGGGTTCCGCAGATAGAAGTTACTTTCGATATTGATGCTAACGGTATTCTGAAAGTATCAGCAAAGGATTTAGATACCGGTAAGGAACAATCAATAACCATAACTGCTGATGACAGAATGACAGAAGCAGAAATTGAGCAGGCGATGCGTGACGCAAGAGAATACGCGGGAGTGGATTCCTTACGGAGGGAAGCATTGGAATTAATCACAGAAGGAAATGCTTTGGTTTCAAAAGTACAGCAGGCTTTAAAAAATGCCGGAAAGGATATTGACAAAGGAGAGAAAAAGCAGATTAAAAAAGATAGTGCTGCATTGCAAAAATGCCTTACAAAATTAAAGGTGGATTCTGTGACACAAGAACAGCTGGATCATGCAAAGCAGATGAAGTATCAGTTGGAAAATTCCGGTGGACATTTATTGAGCATATGGAGCCCATAAAAAGATGAGAGGATATAGGAATGGTTAAATTTAAAGCGAAGGACCTGATTGCAGTTCCAAATATATTAAGTTATTTTCGAATTATCTTAGCTTTATTATTTTTATACGTTTATCAGCAGGATATACAGCAGAAAAGTATTTATCTGGGCAGTATTTTAATTGCTTCCGGAATCTCTGATATATTAGACGGATACATTGCAAGAAAATATAATATGATAACTGAATTAGGAAAATGTCTGGATCCGGTAGCGGATAAACTGACACAATTCATATTGTTGATTTGTTTGCTGGTAAAGTATCCAATGGCAAAAATAACACTGAGTATATTTATAGTAAAGGAACTGATCGTTACGATCACAGGTTTTAAAGTTATCAGCGTGCAGGGAAAAAATGAGGGCGCGAAGTGGTATGGAAAGTTAAGTACAATCATTTTTTATCTGTCAACGATCATACTTGTTTTGTTTTCAGAATGGTGCAGTGAAGCTGGAGACATCTTGCTTGGTATATGTAGTGTTGCAATAATTGGAGCATTTATAGGTTATATGAAAGGATATATAGAAGTTTTTAGAAATAATAGAAAAAATAAAAATTATATAGAAAAAATCAAAGATACATAATATATTTGAACTGAGGTGAAGATTTATGTTTAGAATACTGGTGGTCGATGATGACAGAAATACCCGCCTTTATTTACAGGTAACTTTAGAAGAAGAGGGATATAAGATATTTACGGCTGAAAACGGAGAGGATGCATTATCTGTGATGGATCACGAATATATTGATCTTGTAATTGTGGATATTATGATGCCTCAAATGGATGGCTATGAATTTACAAAAATATTACGTGAGACCAATAATAATCTGCCAATTCTTATGGTCACTGCCAAGCAGCTGCCGGAAGATAAAAAACAGGGATTTCTGGTAGGAATAGATGATTATATGACGAAACCTATTGACGAGGAAGAGATGCTGCTTAGAATTAAGGCACTTCTTCGCAGGGCGCAGATTGCCAATGAACGGAAAATCAGAATTGGAGATGTGATTTTGGATTATGATTCTTTGACAGTAAAGCGTGGGGATACAATTCAGGAGCTTCCGCAGAAAGAATTTCTTTTGCTGTATAAATTGCTGTCTTATCCCGGAAAGATTTTTACAAGGATTCAGCTTATGGACGAGATTTGGGGAGCTGACTGTGACACAGGATGGGAAACGGTAACTGTTCATGTAGGAAGACTTCGCAAACGTTTTCAGGATTGGAAAGAATTTGAAATAGAGTCCGTTCGTGGTCTGGGATACAAGGCGGTGAAAAAGGTATGAGAAAAGAGGAACAAAAACATCGTTTAGCACTTACCTTATTATATTTCTGTGTTAGTCTTTGTGTTCAATTAATTACGTTATTAATTGCAAGTGTGTTTTTATATATTTTTATGCGTCAGGGTGTACTCACGGAAATTGGAATACCAAAAGAAAATGGAATTTATTGGTTGTTATTTATCATAATAACGAATACGGTTGTTGGAGCAATTGTTGCTGCACTTACAAGCAAGATTCCATTGCGTCCTATTAATCGCATTATTAACAGCGTGAATGCGTTGGCTTCAGGAGATTTTAAGACCAGATTGGAATTTGGTAAGCCGATTAAAAATCATCCGACGTTTAAGGAATTGACTGACAGTTTTAATACTATGGCTCAGGAATTGGAGCACATAGAAATGCTGCGCAGTGATTTTATTAATAACTTTTCCCATGAATTTAAGACGCCGATTGTTTCGATTGCCGGCTTTGCAAAGGTTTTACGAAGAGGAAAGGTTTCGCCCCAGCAGGCACAAGAGTATTTGGCAATTATAGAAGAAGAAGCCGTACAGCTGGCGGATATGGCGACAAATGTGTTGAATTTAACGAAAATAGAGAACCAGACAATTCTTTCGCAGGTTTCTAAATATAATCTTTCGGAGCAGATTCGTTCCTGCGTTCTTTTGCTGGAGAATAAGTGGTCTCGTAAAAATCTGTCATTGGATTTGGAATTCGATGAATATGAGATTGTCGGGAGTGAGGAATTGTTAAAGCATGTTTGGATTAATTTGCTGGACAATGCCATAAAATTCTCACCACCAACGGGAGAAGTCGTGTTGAGGATTGTACAGAAGGATGATTGTATTCAGGTTTCTGTTACAAATTTTGGAATTGAGATTCCTCCAGAAAAACAAAAGAAAATTTTTAATAAATTTTATCAGGCAGATGAATCCCATGGTTCCCAGGGGAACGGAGTAGGACTTGCCATTGTGAAGCAGGTGGTAGAACTCCATTCAGGGAATGTGCGCGTAGAAAGTGCTCAGGGAAAAACAACCTTTACAGTGTCTCTTCCACAAAAATAAGTTAATAAATTTTTAACAAATCGGAGTAATTTTTACTCCGATTTGTTTCGTTTCAGTTTAGAAACCATTGTAATAATCATACCGAAAATATTTTTTATGAAGAGGAGAGGTATAGATGAATGAAGTAAAACAACCGAAAAAACCATTGATTTATTACTATGGTGTGGTAATGATAATCATGATGTTATTTAATTTTATTGCAGTACCGTGGTTTATGCAGCGACAGGTGAAAGAGGTAGACTATGGTACCTTTATGGAAATGGTGGAAAATCAGGAAATCGGCAGTGTGCAAATACAGGAAGGGCAGAACCAAATTGTTTTCACAGATAAAGAAAATACCAAGGTATATAAAACAGGGATGTTAAATGATCCGGGAATCGTGGAGCGCCTTTACGATTCGGGAGCCAAGTTCTCCGGTGAGATTATAGAGCAGACATCACCATTTTTAACTCTTTTAGTTACATGGGTACTTCCCTTAGCTATTTTTATTAGCTTTGGACAATTTATGTCGAAGAAAATGATGAATAAGGCCGGTGGTCCTAACTCCATGATGTTTAATATGGGCAAGTCGAATGCCAAGGTTTATGTAAAATCTTCCGATGGAATCAAGTTTGATGACGTAGAGGGTGTAGATGAGGCAGAAGAAAGCTTACAGGAAATCGTAGATTATCTGCATAATCCTGATAAATATAAAGAAATAGGAGCCTCTATGCCAAAGGGAGTATTATTGGTAGGACCTCCCGGAACCGGTAAGACTATGCTTGCCAAAGCAGTAGCCGGTGAAGCGAATGTGCCGTTCTTTTCCATGTCCGGTTCAGAATTTGTAGAGATGTTTGTCGGCATGGGAGCATCTAAAGTACGTGATCTGTTCAAACAGGCAAAAGAAAAATCACCTTGTATTATTTTTATAGATGAAATTGATGCCATTGGCAAGAAACGAGATGGAAATATTGGTGGTAACGATGAACGTGAGCAGACTTTAAATCAGTTGCTTACGGAAATGGATGGTTTTGAAGGAAATTCAGGAGTTATTATTCTGGCTGCATCCAACAGACCGGAATCTCTTGACCCGGCACTGACACGTCCGGGACGTTTTGACCGACGTGTACCGGTAGAATTGCCGGATTTAAAAGGACGTGAAGCAATCTTACGAGTGCATGCAAAAAAAATCAAGCTTTCAGATGATGTTGATTTCGCACAGGTGGCACGTATGGCTTCCGGAGCTTCCGGAGCAGAACTTGCTAATATTGTGAATGAAGCAGCATTGAGAGCTGTCCGTGATGGAAGAAAATATGCGACACAGGCAGATCTGGAAGAAAGCATTGAAGTGGTTATTGCCGGATATCAGAAGAAAAATGCAATTCTCACAGATAAGGAAAAATGGACTGTGGCATACCATGAAATTGGTCATGCATTGGTTGCTGCGAAACAGACCAATTCTGCACCGGTACAGAAGATTACCATTATTCCGAGAACATCGGGTGCTCTCGGCTATACTATGCAGGTAGAGCAGGATAATCATTATCTGATGACGAAAGAAGAAATTGAAAATAAAATCGCTACATATACAGGCGGTCGTGCTGCGGAAGAAGTAATCTTTGGAACGATCTCGACGGGTGCGTCCAACGATATTGAGCAGGCAACCAAGCTGGCAAGAGCTATGATAACCAGATATGGTATGAGTAAAGATTTTGACATGGTAGCGTTAGAGACAGTTTCCAATCAGTATCTGGGCGGGGATACTTCTTTGGCGTGCTCAGCTGAAACACAGGCAGAAGTTGATCGTCAGGTAGTTGAGCTGGTTAAGAAACAGCATGAAAAAGCGAAAAAAATGCTGGAAGAAAATAAGGAAAAACTGGAAGAACTTTCTAAATATCTGTATGAGAAAGAAACAATAACAGGAGAAGAGTTTATGTCAATTTTGAATGACAATAAAAATTAGAAAGCCAATGTTCCTCCACTTTAATAAAGGATAGAGTATGGTTTATATAATCATATTCTATCCTGTTTCTTTTCAGTTTAGATTTTGAACGTAAGATGCAAAAAAAAAGCAGGGAATTTGAAAGGAGGCGTTGTAATTTGAAGAGTAGATTGCTGAAAAAGATGTTATTACCGATCGGTATATTAAGTGGTGTGATTATATTATGGCAAATAGGTGTTTTAAATTTATTGGCAAATGGAGTGATAGGAACATTTGGAGCATTCATATTATTGTGCCTGTTTTATGTAATAATCGGTATTTGCACAGTGATTGGAGTTAAAAGATTATTTAAAATAGTCAGGTGGATTTTAGAAGACAATGACTCTTTTGAACTTACCGGTAAAGAAAGAAAAAAAATGGAACAGTTGGAAAAGCGTGATGATGAAATAGGAGAAGCGGTATCTCATGTAACAAATACAATTCGTTCTTTTTCAGAGGTTTTATCAGGTATAAAAAATGCAACGGATGAATTAGAAATTGTAACAGGTGACTTTAAAGAATTATTTGGTAATATGTCAAAAGCTGTTGTTGAAACGGACAAATCCACATGTAATATCGCCAAGAATATCAGTGATCAGGAAGAAGAAATTCTTACGATGCAAAGTAAAGTGGAAGAAATCAGTAAATTAATTATGGATATTTCACAGCAGATGCATAATCTGTCTTTTGTTGCAAGTGATATGCTCAAATACGATGAAAGCGCTGTTTATAATATAAAAGAACTGACTGTATTAAGTAAACAGGGAAGTGAAATGCTTCAGGATGTCAAACAACAGACAATTCGTGCCAATGAATCGATGAAACAAATCGGTATGGTAACGGAGTTTATTTCGGGGATTGCGAAGCAGACTAATTTATTAGCCTTGAATGCCAGTATTGAAGCAGCTCGTGCCGGAGAGCAGGGAAAGGGATTTTCTGTAGTGGCAGAAGAAATCAGGAATTTAGCAGAACAATCGAAAGCGGCTGTAGAGCAAATAAATAATACAATCAGAATGTTAGAAAGCAGTTCTGATGAAAATGTACAGTCCACAGAATTAGTTTTTGAAGCTTTTGAAAAACAGGCAGAGAAAATTATAGAAACAGAAGAAATACTGCAGTTATTGGATGAAGAATTTGTCAAAATAAGTGGAATTGCTGCCAAGGTAGAAGATACAGTTTCAAAATTGATCGAAAACAAAGAAAGGCTTAGTGATGCCAGTACATCCTTAAGAAAATCCGGAGTTGATAATATGGAGAGTGTGGAAAAAGCAGTTCTATGTGTGGAATTATTGAAAAAGATTGAAAAGGAATGTGAGAAAGAAAAAGAAAGGATTATACATGTTTCTAATGGATTAATCAGTTACATTGGCAGGTTTGGAAAGAATATAAAGAAAACAATTCAGGGAGACGAAAATGTTTGAATCAAATAATGAAGATCGAATGTATCACCAATTACTTATGGCGAATGTGGATGATAAAACTTTACAGTGGGCACAGAAAAAAGGATTAGAGACTCAGCGTTTTATGACTTATTACAAATGTGCTATGAGGGAAATAGAAACGAAACTGTATGTGCTTAATGAAGAATATTCTTTACAATATGATAGAAATCCGATTAACAGTATCAAGTCAAGGTTAAAGTCAGTTCCCAGTATTGTAGAGAAACTTCAAAGAAAAGATGTGGATATTTCGCTTTCTTCTATAGAGCATTATTTAAATGATGTGGCAGGAATCAGGGTAGTATGTTCCTTTGTTCAGGATGTATATGCGATTGCGAAGACGTTACTGACACAGGATGACATCACCCTGATTGAAAGAAAGGATTATATAAAACATCCAAAAGAAAATGGATATAGAAGTTTACATTTAATTGTAGAAGTTCCCATATATTTGGAAAAGGAAAAAAAGAATATAAGGGTAGAAGTTCAACTTCGCACAATTGCAATGGATTGTTGGGCAAGTTTAGAACATCAGCTTAGATATAAAAAGGAACATGAATTTACTATAGAAATGCAAAACGAATTATTGGAGTGTGCAAAACTAAGCGTAGAGTTAGATTCCAGAATGGACGCATTAAGAAATACAATGAGAATGTAAAGTAAGAGGCTTATGACATGCTTTCTAATCCGGAAAATGATAAAAAGATAAGAGTTTAAGGAGAGTTTGAATACATAATGAGTATGTTTTTAACGTTGGCGTATTTGTTTTTTATAGGTTCAGTCATTGGATGGCATTTAGAAATTTTATACCGAAATCTGACCCAAAAGCCGGAAAAACTAATTAATCCCGGTTTTTGCACCGGTCCCTATCTTCCTATTTACGGAGTTGGTCTGTGCG
>CAYYZV010000098.1:0-8154 GCA_964476275.1 uncultured Roseburia sp. | reverse complement strand
TAAGGGAACTTTCAGCCGGTGATTCCCTCTCTCTGAAAAAAGTATAGTCCTCTCTGGCATTTCTGCCTGCACATTCTCAGCCTTTTTCTTTTCAAAATCTTTTGCTATTTTAACACAACTTGTGCAAAACAGCAAGTATTTTCTTACTACTCAACTGCCGGAAAATTTGCAAAGCAAATTTTCCGGCAGTTTCGCGGTGCTCGTCAAATCTTCTTACAAGCACTCGATTTTACTCGCTAGTCGCGAAAATCAAAACATCTTGCATTGGTCCACATACGATTAATTCTCGTATTTTCTTCCGGATCAAAATAATCCATAACAACGCAGTGTTCCATAACTTCTTTTGTTGGATACTGTGCAAAAAGCTGACGCTTTGTCTGACTTTCTACGGTAGTAATCATATAATCATCACTTTCCTCATCGCCAAAGAAATATCCGATTGGATATTCCACCAAAGCCTCTTCCTCATCCTCTTCGGCACCATAGCACCAGTCAATATACTGTAATATTGTATCATCTTCACCGCCTGCGATTACGGAGGTGTAACCAATGTAATACATATTGCGGATTGCATTTTCAGGCTTTGAAACAAAGTTAATAAATGCCTCGGCTGCAATTTTTTTATCACGATTTTCTGCAATGCCGGAACGAATCATACACCATCCGTCAAACCATAAATTTGTGCCTTCTTCCGGTGCTGAATAACAGAGCTCTACTCCATCCTCATCCGCCTGATCCAATGTATAAACTGCATCTCCGGACCACTGCTGATTTGCCACAACCTTTCCGGTTACCATATCCGCTTTTCCGCTGTCTGTTTCAAAAGAGTATACATTATCCTTAATATCACTTAAAATCGCTTCTACCTTGTCTACCGTTTCGGCATCAGTTGCATTCAACAAATTTGATAAATTATCCAAATAATTCGGATTATTTAAAAAACTGGAAGAATTAATCAGTTCTTCATTTAAAATACAGCTGCCCGCAAAATATGCATCTCGTACACTGTCTTTGATTGTCACCCGTTTGCTGAATTCATCAGACAACAGCAAATTCCAATGAGCTGCATCTTCTTCAGAAACAAATTCCGGATTATAGACAATTCCTAAGGTGCCCCACATATAACCTGCTGCATATTTACTCAAAGGCTGCTCATTAATGGAAAGCTCATCAAATACTCCTTTGATATATGGCGAAACACCCTTAATATAATAATTTTCTTCGATTGACTCATCATAGAAAGTACTGGAAAATGGCTCTAATAACCCTTCTGCCATCAGCTTCATAATCATATACTCCGATGGACACACCAAATCATAGGTATCTCCCATCGTCATCTGGTTATACAATTCTTCATTGGTACCAAAGGTAGAATATTCCACCTTCACATTCATACCATAGGTTTCATAAAACCATTCTTCGAAATCTTCTACCATGCCGGTCACAGAAAAAATCACTCTGCCGTCCGCAAGTTCTATCTCGTCGCCTTCTTCCCAGTCACCTTCATCAATATATTCTTCCCAGCTGTTTACACGCAGAACAATTACATTTTCATCCTTATTCCCACAGCCCGCAAATGTCAGCACTGCCAAAACACAGGCAAAAAAGAAAAATCTCATTCTTTTCATGACTCATCCTCCACCTTTGGCATTTTATTTGTGGCAATTGTTGCTACAACAACAATTGCAAAAATAATGGTAGACAAAGCCCATAACGCAGTTTTTATTTCTGTCTGCGAACCCTTTGTGGCATTTACTACATAAGTACTGATTGTATCAAAAGTAGCCGGTTTTGTATAAGTAGAAATAAAATAATCATCCAGTGACAATGTAATCGCTGTCATGAAACCGGACAAAACTGCCGGCCAAATCTGAGGCAGCGTTACTTTTACCAATGCCTGGCTTGTATTACATCCCAAATCCAATGCCGCTTCATAAAGATGTGGGTCCATCTGCTTTAATCTTGGAAGAATCTGTAGATAAACAAATGGTGTACAAAGTGTCATCTGACCCACCAATAATGGAATAAATGATTCTTTTTCCATATTAAAAAATACAATTAATAAAATACAAATAGAAAAACCTGTTACAACATCTGCATTTACAACCGGAATCTGATTTGCCAAATCAATAATATGCTGCGAACTTTTTTTGGAATAAAAAGTTCCTATTGCTCCTGCTGTTCCAAGAATTGTAGAAAAAAGTGCCACTATCAAAGCCAGTGCAATCGTTCCAAAAATCATCTGCAGCAGTTCCGGTGTTGTAAATAACGTAATATAATTTTTCAAAGAGAACCCACGAATCGAACCAATCATCGTAGATTCTGTAAAACTATAGACTGCCAGAATCAGAATCGGCGCATACAAAAACAACAGCACCATTCCAATCCAGGCACATTGAAAAAACTTCTTCATCATGCTTTCGTACCTTTCCATTACTTACTAATTTGAGCCTTTGGTTCTGGTTCAAATCTCGTCAAACGATTTGAAATAAAGGTAATAATACCAATAATCAGCAATAATACTAAGGAAATAACGGAGCCATTATGCCAGTCATAAGCACTGAAATAGCTTCCGATCAAGCTGCCCATAATATACGTACTATTGTATACAAGGTCTAATACAACATAATTCGTCATTGACGGCAAAAATACCATTGTCACACCACTGACAATGCCCGGAATCGACAATGGCAGCACTACCTTTAAAATGACCTGAGCTTTATTTGCACCAAGATCATGAGCCGCTTCCATCAGACTGTCATCCAGCTTCGTTAGCGCATTATACAGCGGCTGAATCATAAATGGAAGGAAATCATATACCATACAAAGTACAGTATTAAAAAATGGATGATATGCCAGATTTCCTTCAAAAAAAGTCAAAATCTCTTTCATTGCAGTGATACGCAGCGTAAAGTTAATCCACATCGGCAGCACAAAGAGGAATAATAGAGAATGTTCTTTAAACATTTCTCCTTTCGCTAAAATGTAAGCTACCGGATACCCCAAAATCAGGCAAATAATGGTTGTAAGCAATGCAATTGCAATACTGTAAAACAAGGTACCGATTGTTTTCTCATTTTGAAAGAAGTGAATAAAGTTTTCAAAAGAGACATCACCGTTTCCATTTGTAAATGCATAAGAAATGATTACAAATAACGGCAGAACAACAAACAATACCAAAAATATCGCATAGGGAATCATTAAATCTTCCCGTTTGAACTTATATTTTCTCACTCTCACCTTTTTCATCTCCTTATGAACGAACTACTCTAAATGTTACCTTATCTTCCGGAATAATCAGACTGACAAAGTCTTCCTGATTCCAAAGGTCAGCATCATGTACCACATAATCTTCTTCCGATTTTGTTCGCACTGTATAAGTATAATGATCATCTACATAGATGAAAGATACAATATTACCTGTTATCAAACCTTCGTCTGCATCATCGCTTAGCTTAATATCTGCTGGTGCAATGTATGCTTCAATACGCACATCTTCTACCGAAAGTGCCTTTCCTGTAGCTCCCATTACAATACCATCCTCTACGACAGCTCCCGGGAATACACGTTCCGGATCCACATACCAGGTAAAATCTGCCACCTCTACAAGAAGTCCCTTTCCTTCATGATATCCTTTCACTACACCATCATAATGGTTAATACTATCGTCATAAGGAATAATATGAATATTATCCGCTGCAATCTTCATACCTACATAAGTACCCGGTTTATAATATTTTAAACTATTTGCTTCGATTTCGGTCTTGCCGGAACGAACCAATACATTATAAAAGGTTCCTTTAAAGTCTGCAGACAGTACTTCACCTGTAATCTGTCCTTTTTCTACATCCGTGATCTTAATATCCTCCGGACGGACAACTGCGTCAATTACCGTACCCTTTTTATATGGGTCTACGCAATAAAATTCAGCACCGCAGAAAAATGCTTTCTTCGGTCCAATCATACGGCCATGGAAAATATTACTCTCACCAATAAAGTCCGCTACAAACAGATTCGCCGGTTCATTATAAATCTCTTCCGGTGTACCAATCTGCTGAATTTCTCCATCTGCCATAACAACAATCTTGTCTGACATTGTTAAGGCTTCTTCCTGATCATGGGTAACGAAAATAAAGGTAATGCCAAGCTGTTTATGCATACTCTTTAATTCCATCTGCATTTCCTTACGCATCTTATAATCCAATGCACTTAAGCACTCGTCCAGCAAAAGCACTTCCGGCTCATTTACAATCGCTCTTGCAATTGCAATACGCTGCTGTTGTCCGCCTGAAAGTGTGTGAATGCTTCTTTTTTCGAAACCTTCTAAGTCTACCAGTTCCAATACCTTTCGAACCTTTTTATCCCGTTCATACTTGGTCATATTTTTTAATTTTAATCCGAATGCCACATTATCATAGACATTCAAATGTGGAAACAGCGCATATTTTTGAAATACCGTATTAATCGGCCGCTGATTCGGTGCCATTTCCGTAATGTCTACTCCATCAAGCAGAATCGTTCCTTCCGTGGGCTTATCAAATCCCCCTAACATACGCAAAATCGTAGTCTTGCCACATCCAGAAGGTCCAAGAAGGGTAACAAACTCTCCTTTTTTTATTTCCAAATTGAAATCCTCTACTACAAGAGTATCCTGGTCATAAACCTTCTTAATGTTTTTTAGTTCAATCAGAATATCTTTTTCCATTCCAACTCTCCTCAAATGTAAAAATTTTAAACCCTTATCATATAATTGCAAGTAATCAGTATCGATTGTATATTATCTGGACCTGCATTGCAATACCCATTTTTTTAAGTAATCACTAAAAACGTTATTAAATTCAGCACAAATCAAGGTACTATAGATGCAAAAGTACAGCCACAGCATCATTAATGCAACCGTAGTCAGGCTGCCATACATCGAAAATCCATTAAAATAATTGATATAAATAGAAAGCAGGAATGAAATTCCGTTCCATGCTAATGCACAAAGTACCGCTCCCGGAAGCTGGCTTGCAAGCGTAAGCTTTTTACTTGGAAGTACAGCAAATACAATATCAAAAAAGATTACTAAAACAGCAAACAGCAAAATCCCTTTAAAACTGGATAAAATTATGGAAACATTCTGTAAAACAGGTAAATAATCCACTGCTAATACTCTAATAGAATTGCCAAATACTAAAACTACCAGCGTAAAAACAATCGCAACCATAAATACTACGGTATAAATTGCAGACCAAAAACGAAGCACAACCCAGTTTCTATTCTCCTCTAAATCATTTACTGAGTTCAACCCATCCGTAAGCGCATGCATGCCCTTAGCAGCTGACCAGATTGCAACAACTGCACTTACTGCCGTTACACCAAATGAACGATTATAAATTTCATCTGTAATGGTAATAAAAAATGGTGAAATATATCCCGGGAGACCTTTCTCATACATTGTCAGCAGCATACTTTCCGTAATTGGAGTATATTGTATCAACGATAAAAATACCATTAAAAACGGAATAATTGACAGCAAAATGAAAAATGCCGACTGTGCTGCATAAGCATTTATCTTGTCATCTTTACATTCTTTAAAAAACTTTACCGCATGAAATATTACTTTCCAAATCATAATCTTATGTCCACCACTTCAATATCCTTATAAAAATAGTTTAATATATCAATATACTGGTAACCCGCTTTAGCCAGACCATTTGCTCCATTCTGACTCATGCCAAGTCCGTGGCCATAACCACCGCCACATAAAAGCCATGAGCCATCTGCCTGTTTTTCTATCGTACAGGCTGCACTTGGCAGCAGACTGCCACATGCACTTTCACTTCCATCCTGATATCGGATTGTTTTTGCACCACATCCGAGCACCTTTCGTATATTATACTCACTTTGTACCTTTGCCTGCCCATTTTCAAAATGCACCATTAATGCAAGAATAGAACCGGAAGTACTTCTTTCTGCCACTTCTATTGCTTTTAATGCTCCAAAGCCCTTCATATCATCAGTTTCTGTTACTCCATCTGCTTTATAGTAAGTAATATGCCGCTTTCCTGCTGTACGTCGTGTCTCCAGAATCTCCTTTACCTGCTCTGAAACATCCGAATAATCCGCCTCAATCTGCCAGCGGTAGTACTTAATATCACTGTCATAGCCTGTTATATTTGATTCCAAATAAGCTTTAAACGCTGCCTCATCTGACAAATCGCCATCATATGCCTGATGATTTAAGCATGCCTGCTTCAAATATCCGTATTCGGTCCCATCTGATACATTCCACACCGCTACGGTATCAGTATATCCCATGGAAGTTGAAAAATAATATGCTTCAATAACATCTCCTTCATACAGCATCACCATACCGGCCGTTTCATCTACTGCTCTTACAGAGGCTTCTGTTTTCGCAATATTATTATAAACCTGATAAGAAGTGCTGTCATTAATATGAGCGCCATATGCAGCCAAATCTGCCCGCATGACCTGTATATAGGCATAGCTTCTTGCACAGACCGCCTGTGCCTTTAATGCCTCCGGCTGATAATTAGACGGCATCTCACTTGGCACAACGGAATAAAGATAAGTCTCAAAATCCACCTCATTTACAACACAGTAGCCACCGTCATAAAGACGCAGTTCCAGATTTCCGGAATATCCATTGCTGATTTTTTCTCCTGCCCCATTGCATATATATGTTAATGACTCTTTTGATTCCGGCTCTATAATCAATGTTTTTTCTTTTTCAGCAAGATAAGCAGCTGCATTTATAATTGTTCCTCCTGATGTAGAAATCACATTTTCCCCACAGCTGACATTGGCTGCTCCATCACAATATAAATACACGTTTTCTCTAAATTTACCACCATCGTCTGCCAATAGCAATACACGAACTTTAGAAATTTCCGCCGGTGCTGTAATTAAAATCCCACAGACCTCATTATTTCCCACAATATATTTCAAATCCATATTGCCAAGAATAATATCAGAAATCGATAATTCTGTCACTTCATCATACGCTTTATATACCGGAAGCCTTCCGCTGTGAGCAATGCGCCCATATCCTTCTATTTCGATTATACTGTCATCATATGAAATCAGCTGTCCTTCTATAAAATCCTGCTTTCGTCCAATAAGAACAATCTGCGCATTTTGAATACGAATATCTGCCACGCCTTCTGCAGCAGTCACACCAGACAAATTCGCCTTTTTTTCATAATATCTTTTATCAAACAAAAAGGACAGTTTTTGTTCGGTTACTTCCGTAATATATATATTTTGCAAAACTAATTCCGCTTCTGATTTTCCAATAACACCGATACATATGTCATCCAGCATATATATTTTATAGCCTTCCCATTCCTTAAAATAAGTAACAGGAAGTGTATTAACAAAAGTACCTTCATTCGTATAAAGAATAGAATCCTCTTCTCTTTCCTCCCAATCCAAAACGAGTAATTCCTTTAATTTAATTTGATTTGCTATATCTAAATAATCAAGCAGCTGACTATAAATCTGATTCCACACTGCCCTTGTCACTGCCTGTCTCGTTCCTGCTTCTTCAAAAGAAATCACCTCTGCGGTTCCAAGCTTCCTTAAAATATCTGAAACCATCTCCTTTGTCACATAAGCTTCTATGTAGTGCTCAAAAAACTCCTGCCATTCCTCTTTTGTATAAACAGTAAACTGCAGCTCTGATATTACTTCCTCTACCGGCACAAAATCCTCCTGTAACCTCTTCTCATTAAAATCTGTCCATATAAGCGGCAAAAATGTTACAAGCACCAAAATGAATAATACCAGAAATATTCTGTTATAACTTTTTCTCGAACGAATCCGGTTCATCTACTAATTCCCTTTCCAATACTTCTTTGAAGTTCCTATACAATGACAAAAGAGGCTGCTTTTCGGCAGCCTCTTATTTCTCTTTGGTATCTTATCTCTTTCTCTTTTGTATCAAAAAAATCTTCTGTACATCAGAAGCATCTTCTGTAATAAAACAATTTTGTTCTTTTGGACAACTAAGCTTCCTCTTTCGCACAAATCTTTCTTTTGTTTCTGTTACAATTTCTTTTGTTTTACAACAATTTGTCTTTTGTAACATTTTCTCTTTCGTTATACCCAAAATGCCGGTTCCTACAATTTTGACGCCTAGCGAATGCT
>CAYYZV010000097.1:0-8189 GCA_964476275.1 uncultured Roseburia sp. | reverse complement strand
ATAATTGTTTCAGAGTAATCGTGTACAAGGTGGTAAGCCTCCCGTACTGAAGTTTAGAAGGGAGGTGGTGCGAAAATGAATACATATGAAGTTTTAAGCCTGTTGCTCTTAAGTGGCTCGTTTCTGATCGCATTGCTTACCTATATTGATAGGAATAATAAGCGAAAATAAAAAAGCCTACCTCTGTACTTAGCCGGTCTGAGGTAGGCTTTTAATAACCAACGAGGCTAACCACTTTGTGGGCGGTTGCTCTTTTTATATTCTAACTATAGCATAGTGTCTGTTCTTTTTCAAGAAGCAATTCCCAGTTTTATTAGGAGTTTATAGAAAATGAGAATATTGGTTACAGGTGCCAGAGGTTTTGTGGGAAGAAACCTTGTTGAAAATTTGAAAAATATCAGAGACGGCAAAAACTGCATAAGATCTGTTAATGTGGAAGAAATTTATGAGTATGACCTTGATACAGATAAAAGCCTTTTAGAGGAGTATTGCAGGAAAGCTGATTTCGTGTTTCATTTGGCGGGGGTGAACCGTCCAAAGAATCAAGCAGAGTTTATGGAAGGAAATTTTGGATTTTCATCTGTGCTGTTAGAGTTATTAAAGAAATATAAGAATCATTGTCCGGTTATGCTGGCAAGTTCGATTCAGGCGACTTTGCTTGGGCGTTATGGCGAGTCTGATTATGGAAAGTCAAAGCTGGCCGGGGAAGAGTTATTTTTTGCATATGGGAAGGAAACAGGGGCAAAGGTATTGATATATCGTTTTCCAAATCTTTTTGGTAAATGGTGCAGACCGAATTATAACAGCGCAGTAGCAACTTTTTGTAATAATATAGCAAATAATCTTCCGATTCAGGTAAATGACCGTTCTACGGAATTGGAGTTACTTTATATTGATGATTTGGTAGAAGAATTGTTAGATGCCATGGAAGAAAAGGAACACAGATGTAATTATGAGGGCTTAGCTGTTGTACCATGTGCAGACGGAAGTTATTGTTATGTGCCGGTGACACATAGGGCAGCGCTGGGTGAGATTGTTGATATGCTGTATTCTTTTAAGGAACAGCCGACGTCATTGATGATGCCTGAAATTCCGGGTGGCTCTTTGGTGAAGAAGCTGTATTCAAGTTATCTGTCTTATCTTCCAAGAGAAGAAGTGTGTTTTCCTTTAGACATGAAGAAGGATGAGAGGGGAAGTTTTACGGAGTTAATAAAGACAGCAGATTGTGGACAGATTTCCGTAAATATTTCAAAACCGGGGATAACAAAAGGACAGCACTGGCACAATACAAAATGGGAGTTTTTTATTGTGGTTTCCGGACATGCGCTGATACAGGAGCGCAAAATTGGTTCAAAAGAGATTTTGGAATTTGAAGTGAGCGGAGAAAAGATAGAAGCGGTTCACATGCTGCCAGGTTATACGCATAATATTATAAATCTTTCAGAAACAGAAGATTTGGTGACTGTAATGTGGGCAAACGAACCGTTTGACGCAGCGCATCCGGATACATTTTTTGAAAAAGTTGCAGAGTAAATTTGTCAAGTATTTGACAGTTGTCAGGAGAGTGTGAAATGAGTAATAAAGTATCCTTTAAAAATAATGGGAAATTAAAGCTTTTAATTATTGTGGGAACAAGACCGGAGATTATTCGTCTTGCGGCAGTAATAAAGAAGTGCAGGAAGTATTTTGATACGATACTGGCGCATACAGGGCAAAATTATGATTATAATTTGAATGGAGTATTTTTTCATGATTTGGAGCTAAAAGATCCGGAGGTTTATCTGAATGCAGTAGGAAAAGATTTGGGAGAGACGATGGGAAATATTATTGCCAAATCTTATGAACTTATGGTGGAAATTCAGCCGGATGCAGTTTTGGTTCTTGGTGATACCAATTCCTGTTTATCCGTAATGGGTGCAAAGCGGCTTCATATACCGATTTTTCATATGGAGGCAGGAAACCGCTGTAAAGACGAGTGTCTTCCGGAAGAAACAAACCGCCGCATTGTAGATATTATTTCAGATGTAAATTTATGTTATTCGGAGCATGCAAGAAGATATCTGGCAGATAATGGTCTGCCAAAAGAACGTACCTATGTAACGGGTTCTCCTATGGCAGAGGTACTTCACCAGAACTTAGAAAAGATAGAAGCATCAGAAATTCATCAGAAACTTGGACTTGAGAAGGGAAAATATATCCTTCTTTCTGCGCATCGGGAAGAAAATATTGATACAGAGAAAAATTTCAATGATTTATTTACTGCTATTAATAAAATGGCTGAAAAATATGATATGCCTATTTTGTATTCCTGCCATCCACGTTCGAGAAAACGTTTGGAACAATCCGGATTTAAGCTGGATAGAAGGGTGATTCAGCATGAGCCGTTAGGATTCCATGATTATAATTGTTTACAGATGAATGCTTTTGCAGTTGTTTCTGACAGTGGAACTTTACCGGAAGAAAGCAGTTTCTTTACTTCCGTAGGGCATTCGTTTCCGGCAGTGTGCATTCGTACTTCAACGGAAAGACCGGAAGCATTGGATAAGGGGTGTTTTGTTTTGGCAGGAATTGATAGTCATTCATTACTGCAGGCGGTTGAGTTAGCGGTTGATATGAATAAGAATGGTGATTTGGGAATACCTGTGCCGGATTATATAGAGGAAAATGTTTCCGATAAGGTAGTAAAGATTATTCAATCTTATACAGGAGTTGTAAATAAGATGGTTTGGAGGAAGGTATAAGATGTTTTTGTTATATTGTTATGGTATTAATGGAGTACATTTCTGATCGTATTGCTTGCCTATATAGATAGGGATAACAATCGAAAATAAAAAAGCCTACCTCTGTACTTGACGGTACGAGGTAGGCTTTTACATATCGTTGCAGGAACTGCCAAATGAATGCAGATTAAAAAGACAATATAAAAAGTGCTTCAAATGATGTTGTAATTAGTATAGCAGATATACTGCCGGACTACACTACGCCATCTTTTGGAGCACTTACAATATTATTAACCAATAGTCATATTTTTTAGTCGATAATTCCAAATTCTCTGTAGAAGCGTTTTCTTGCTTCTTCATCTTTTGCAGCAAGTTCTGCATCAGCACTTCTGTTGGCTGCGAATAATTTAGTCATCAGAGAAGCTAATAGATTCTGCCCCTCTTCGCGACCTTCTTTACGCCCTTCCGCAAGTCCAACGATGCGCCCCTCCGCAAGCCCCTCTTCGCGGCCTTCTTCACGGATATAATTTGCAAATTTTACTTCATCAAATTCAGTTAAACACATATTCAAGACCTCCTTTCGATGCTGCTCTAAAAAATCAGCTAAAATTCCTTCATGGATAGCTTCCTCTACTGCTTTGTTTACGGCATCTTTTAATGAAAAGTTCAAGCAGTATCTTTTTATTTTTTCAATAAACATAGAGTATTCATAGAGAACACGGCATTTATTCATAAGTTCGATATTATGTCCATGATTAATATTTATCATGGTAGCTGTCCATTCGTATTCTCCGGAAGTATCTTTATTTTCAAAAGCATCTGATAGTTTCAGGACTTTTCTTTCTTCTCTTAAATCAGAATTGTCGCCATTGTAAAATACAATGTACTTTGGATTTGGAATTTTGATCAGTTTTTTTCCGTACAGGTTTTCCCCATCTTTTATGAGTTTCCGGTACAGGTCTGAAAAATACATAAGACCACGGATTGGCATGTTGGGATTGTAAGTACTTTGATGCTCATATAGGTTCATGGTTGTTCCGAGCAGAAAAGATACATCATTTTTCATTTTCATGTAGATAACATCGTCCAATGTAGTAAATTCAAATCCGTCAGATGTTGTATAATCGGTGCCATTGATTGCATTGTATAAATCAATGGCATTTTCTTTACTTTCTCCGAAAAGTTTTCGGAACAAGGTATCTTTGAATTTTCGATTGACTTTTACATCGTTATTTGCATCACTCATTTTTTAACTCTTTCCTTTTTGCAGTGTAGAGATAGAAAAAGTTCATTTAGGAATATCTTACACTATTATTATACTATTTAACGTTTTATATTACAATGATACACAGTGAAATTTGTTTGGAGCTTTTGGGTCTGCTGTTTCGATATATTTGATGATTTTCTATCACCGACTTTCGTTGGGGCTTTATACTGACATAGTAACATGAGCGAAAAGAGGGTTCCAGACAAGAAAAAATTTTTGTGAATGTTATACAAAAATACAATGGGTAAAAGTATAGAAAGAAGAGGGTCAAAAATAAAAAATTTAGAATAAATGAGTTTTTACAAATTTAACGGAAAATAATTGTGCAATTTTTATAAAAACAGAGGTAAAAAAACACCCGAAAATGTGAATTGTCATAGAATTGAAAATAGAATATAATTACCGCAAGAGTAACCGTGTACAAAGTGGTTAGCCTCCCGTACTCAGACGCAAGAAGAGAAGGGAGGTGGTGTGAATGGATACATACGAAGTTTTATCTCTGTTGTTTTCAAGAGGTGTGTTTCTACTTGCATTGCTTACCTATATTGATAGGAATCAAAAGGAAAATAAAAATGCCTACCTTTGTACTTTGGCCAGTTAAGGTAGGCATTAGTTTTACATTGCGAGGCTAACCACTTTTGTGGCGGTTACTCTTTTTCTATTCCAAATATAGCATAATGTCTTTCGCGTTTCAAGAAAAAAGACAATTTTTTCACAGTTTCATTTATAGTTTTGATAAAGACTTTATACCGTAGGTATGATGTATTTAGTTACTATTCTGTTTGTTGAGTTTCTTCTTCTTGTTTTTTGCCATTGAATTTTAATCCTAAGACTTTTAGAAAGTCTCGATAAGATTTTAATTCACTTTTGCCGTCTTCGACGCATAAGTCTAAAAATTCCTGCATTTCTTTTTTGTCCATACCGCATTCGCTCACTTTCTATCACCGCCTTTCGTTGGTGATATTATACCATAGTATAAAGTCTATATTCAATTATCAATGTTTTGGAATTGGCACGGATTCTTGTGTTGACATAGTAACATGTTCAAAAGATGGGTGCTAGCCAGCAAAAAAATGTTTATAAATTTCATACAAAAATGCAAAGGAAAAAAATATAGAAGGAAATTGAAAAAAGATAAAAAATCGAGAAAGAAAGAGCTTTTAAAAGATTTAATAATGAAAATTGTTTGTGCAACTTTACGAAAGGTAGGAGAAGAACTATATGATAATCACACAAACTCCGTTTCGCATGTCTTTTTTTGGCGGCGGAACTGATATGGAAGAATTTTTTAAGGAATATGGCGGTGCTGTATTGTCTACAACGTTTGATAAGTACTGCTATGTGAATGTGCGGCATTTGCCGCGGTTTTTTGATTATTCATCAGAGCTGATTTATTCGAAGATGGAGAGAGTGACGGAGATAGAAGCGATTAAGCATCCGGCGATTCGCAATGCGATGCAGATGCTGGATATGCATGAAATACGTCTTTCTTATGAAGCAGATTTGCCGGCACGTTCCGGTCTTGGGACAAGCAGTTCTTTTGCGGTCGGAATGCTGAATGCATTTTATGCATTAAAGGGAAAGTATGCAGATAAGAGAAAATTGGCAGATGAGGCGATTTATCTGGAACGTGTGCTTTGTAATGAGGCCGGAGGCTGGCAGGATCAGATTGCGGCTGCGTTTGGCGGAATGAACCGGATTGAATTTAAGGGAAGTACCTATGAGGTGAAGCCTGTTATTATTTCACCGCAGCGAAAAGAAGAATTAAATCATAATTTGCTTATGTTTTTTACTGGTTTTACCAGATTTTCGGCGGAAATACAAAAAGCAAATCAGAATGGAAAAGAAGATAAGAGAAAACAGCTTTTGGAAATGAAAACGCTTGTGGATGAGGCAGAGAAGGTATTGGTAAATACACATGCTGATTTAAATGAATTTGGACGGCTTTTGGATTATACATGGAAGTTAAAACGTCAGACAGGAGCAGCGGTGTCAACGAATAGCATTGATGCGTTGTATGAAAGAGGAATCAATGCAGGAGCAACAGGCGGGAAGCTGCTGGGTGCCGGCGGGGGAGGTTTTTTGGTATTTTATGTGGAGCCGGAATATCAGCAGCAGGTGAAAGAAGAAATGAAGGATTTATTATATATACCATTTAAGTTTGAGGATGGCGGCACAAGGATACTTCATTATTCACCGGAAGAATACATAAAGGAGCAGTAAGGATGAAAACGGTAATTATGGCTGGCGGTAAGGGAACACGCATTGCTTCAGTAGCAAGTGATATTCCAAAACCGATGATTCAGATACACGGAAAACCGATTTTGCAGTATCAGATAGAATGTTTGAAAAAACAGGGCCTGACAGACATTGTATTGATTATTGGTCATTTGGGAGATGTGATTAAGGAATATTTTTCAGATGGCAGTGAGTTTGGCGTAAAGATTACATATATTTATGAAACAAGTCCATTGGGAACAGCAGGCGGCTTATGGTATTTGAAAGAGCAGGTAAAGGAAGATTTTCTTTTATTAAACGGAGATATTATTTTTGATGTGGATTTTAGGCGTTTTCTTGCTTATCACAAAGAGAAAGGTTGTGATGCGACGATATTAACACATCCAAATGGTCATCCTTATGACAGCGGGATTATTATGACGGATGGGGAGCATATTGTTACAAAGTGGCTTCATAAAGAGGATGAGAGAACGATTTATAAAAATCGTGTGAATGCAGGAATTCACATTCTGTCACCAAATGTTTTTAAAATGTTTGGGGATAGGCCGGAGAAAAAGGATTTAGATAGAGATATTTTAAAAACTTTGATTCCTGTGAAAAAGCTTGCGGCCTATGATTCACCGGAGTACGTGAAAGATATGGGAACGCCGGAACGTTATGTGATGGTGGGAAATGACATAAAAAGTGGTTTGGTAGAAGCAAAAAATTTAAAAAATGTACAGAAGGCAGTTTTTTTGGATCGTGATGGAACAATTAATGTATATAAAGGATTTATACGGTCAGCAGAAGAGCTGGAGTTAATAGAGGATGCTGCACAAGCAATTAAAAGACTCAATGAAAGTCGGTATTTGGTAATCGTGGTAACAAATCAACCAGTAATTGCCCGCGGAGAATGTACATATGAACAGTTGGATGAGATTCATGCCAAAATGGAAACACTTCTCGGTATGGAAGGCGCGTATATTGATGATTTATTCTTTTGTCCGCATCATCCGGATAAAGGATTTGAAGGTGAGATACCGGAGTTAAAGTTTGCATGTGAATGCAGGAAGCCAAAGCCGGGATTATTTTATGAGGCGGCGAAGAAATACAATATTGATATCAGCAGGTCCTATATGATTGGAGATGATTTGCGTGATATAGAAGCTGGTGAGGCGGCAGGGTGCAGGGCATCTTATAAGATAGACGATACGCACAGCCTGAATGATTGGGTAGATATTATTTTGTCAGAGGAAGATTAGATGGAACAAAAGGTAAAAGCGATTTTAGATGATTTAATAGAAAGATATCCTGTTTTAGAAGAACAGAAGGAAAATATCTGGCAGGCATTTAAGGTATTGGAAGATTCCTTTAAAGAAGGGAAGAAACTTTTGGTAGCAGGAAATGGCGGCAGTGCGGCAGATGCAGAACACATTGTTGGAGAATTGATGAAAGGGTTTGTGAAAAAAAGACCTTTGGATGAGGAGATGCTTATGCTGCTCAATTCTGTTGATGAAAAAGAAGGTCGTTTGATTGGTGAAAAACTGCAGGGGGCTTTGCCGGCAATTGCGTTGGTAGATCATGTGGCATTATCAACTGCTTTTTTGAATGATGTTGATCCATTATTAAGTTTCGCACAGCAGATAAACGGATATGGAAACACAGGGGATGTATTTCTTGGAATATCTACTTCTGGAAATTCAAAAAATATTTTATCGGCTTGCACAGTTGCAAAGGCAAAAGGAATGAAAGTAATCGGTTTGACAGGTGGTACAGGTGGTAAACTGACGGAAAAGGCAGATGTGACGATTGTAGTAAAGGAAAAAGAAACGTATAAGATTCAGGAACTGCATTTGCCGGTTTATCATGCGTTGTGTTTGATGCTGGAGGAAGCATTTTTTTAGAATGAAATAATAATTAGGAAATATCGTAAAAATAAATGGGCAGCCAAGCACAAATAAGGTGAATTCCGAGTACCGGAACTC
>CAYYZV010000096.1:0-8280 GCA_964476275.1 uncultured Roseburia sp. | reverse complement strand
GATGGATTTAAGGAAAAAGTTTACAGTGAAATAAATAAGACTGAAAATAAAGATTAATTGTTTGGAATAGGGCATGACATATGTTGTGTCCTATAAATTGAATATTGTTTATGTTTATTATGGGTTGTTACTCTAGTAGATAATATTTTGCCTGAGTAGCAATCCTTTTATAATGGGAAATTAGTTTGATTATTCTGGCACTGCCTTAGTTCTGCGGTGCTTTTACTTATTATATTTAGAAAATATTTTATGAATTGGAGAGTGGATTAATATACAGGCAGTTTTAAAAAATGAATTTGATAATGGTGCGATGCGAGATACATTGCAATTTATGATTGATAATAGTATTATTAATTTTGATGATGTGCGAAAGAATATGGAAAAATCAAAGCGCAATAAAATATTACAGCAACATCCATATGATATTTGGATAGCGTCAGATGGAAGAGTAAAAACATATGTATCCGATGAATCAAAGCCAAATGGAAGGAGGCTTGTAGCGAAAAGTAATAGGACAAAGTTAGAAGATTTCATAGTAAAAGAATATGTAAAGAATAATCCAGAGAAAAAAGTTGATAAATCAGTAGGTTGTATATTCAATGAGTGGATAACTTACGCATTACAGGAAAAGGATATTGAAAAGAATACAGCAGACCGTTATCAAAATGATTTTGATAAGTTTATTTCCGGTTCGGATTTTTCAAAAATGGATATAGAAGAAGTTAGTGCAACGGATGTAACAAAGTTTTTGAAAAAAGTACTTAATGAAAATGAAATAACAAGAAAAGCATTCAGTAATTTAAAGACTGTATTGAATGGTATATTCAGTTTTGCGATGTCGGAAAAGAATTTAGAATGTATTTCTATGTCATATACTTTGAAAGATTTTAAGGTTTCTGATAAGAAATTTAAAAAGAACATCAAAAAAGATGAAGACCAAGTATATACAGAACAAGAAGTAGAAGTAATGGCAGACTACATAATAAATAATTATCAGTCAACAAGAGAGTTAGGTGTGTTATTAGCACTTTTAACAGGATTACGGGCTGGTGAATTGGTATCTTTAAAAGTAACTGACCAAGAAAATGATATGCTTTATATTCAAAGGACGGAGATTAAGTATAAAGATGAAAACGGAAAGACAATTTATACAGTTCGCCCGTTTCCTAAGAGTGAATGTAGTATGAATGGTATTAGTTTATCTGATTCTGCAATAAAAGTTCTTACTTTGATTAGAAAGTTGAATATGAAAAATGGCATTAACAGTGAATACTTATTTTATGAAGAAGAGTATGGAAGGTTAAAATCATATTTCTTTACTAAAACGCTGAAGAGAATATGTAATGCAACAAATATACGTTATCGTTCTATGCACAAATTAAGGAAAACATATGCTTCATATTTACTTGCGAATGGAGTAGAAGAAAAGATAGCTCAGGCACAGTTACGGCATAAGGATAGCACAACTACACATAAGTATTATGAATTTTCAATTAGAAGCAGAGAATACAAGAAAGAAGTCTTGAATAAGAATGATATGTTACAAAAACGCAATATAATGTAACAAGTGTAATCAAAGTTTTTGGCAATAAAAAACTGGAAACCCTTATAAATAAAGGATTCCAGCGATTTTACGTGAAGCTGATAACGGGAATCGAACCCGTGACCTCCACCTTACCAAGGTGACGCTCTACCGACTGAGCCATATCAGCATTTACTGTGTTATTATTAGCACTTAATTAATATACTATAAGAAAATCAAATTGTCAACTTTTTTTCACTTGACGAAGTGACTTTCTTCAAATATCATTAAACTGTGGCGAAAGTATTGTTTTTTAATAAAGATGATAATTGGATGCAAAGGAGAAAAAGATGTTCTTACGATATATGATGTTGTTTGCAGTGGGATTTGGCATTTCGATGATTGTATACTGGTCGAGAAAGCAGGCTTCACAAAATTTGAAATGGCTGCTTTTGACGGTGTCCGGTGCTACTGCCAGTGTACTTATGCATTATTTCGAAATGTATGATACGAATCTGGAATTTATGCAGACAGTACATAATTTGGGATATGTATTCAAAAACTGTACACTATTAAGTTTTTTAATGTTTTTATATCATTACTGTAATATAAAAATAAAAAAAGAAGTAATACACGGAATGTCAGCCTTTGTACTTGTGTATTCTATTGTAATTACATTGAATCGTTTTCATGGATTGGTATATACGCCGATTGCAATTGGAGAGGACTTTATGGTTCCTTACTTAAAGCTGGAACCTCATATTTTGTATTATGTGTTTGCGCTCGGTCAATTACTGCTGATGCTGTTTTGTGGGGTGCTCATTGTAAAGCGGATACCGGAAAGCCGCGGCATACAGCGGAAAAGATATTTCTTTCTGACAGCGGTAGTAGCTTCACCTGTTTTAGGTCTGGTTTTGCAGGTATTGTTTAAGAATAGTCCGGGGGACTACGTTACATATGCTTTGATATTAAGTATGGCATTATTGCTGATTCTTACTCAAAAATATGGCTTATTAGATACGGTAATTCTGGCAAAAGAAAACATCATGGATAATACAAAGGAAGGTTTATTGGTTGTAGATACAGATTTTAATGTGTTATACGCGAATAGTACCGTAACCAGACGTTATCCGGCGATTATGAATTTAGAAACAGAGGAAGAGAAAAATGCGCTGATTCAGTTAGTAAAGGAACGGGAAGGGGTTTATAAAAAAGAAGGCTATTATGTAGAAATTCGTGTTTCTGATATTCGGGAAGAAAATATTCTGCGCGGTTATCTGATTTGGACTTTTGATATGTCCTTCTTAAATGAATATACAAATGAAATTCTGCATTTAAAAGATAAAGCAGAAAAGGCTGATGAAGAAAAAACGGCATTTCTTACAAATGTTTCCCGTGAGATTCGTACTCCGATGAATACAATTGTGAATTTTGCGGAATTGATTTTACAGCAAAAGGCAAATCCTCCGCTTACGCAGGAATATGCGTTTGATATTCGTCGTTCAGCTAAGAAGCTTCTGCATTTGATGAATGACGTATTGGATGTTTCTAAGATTGAGACAGGAAAAATGGAAACAGCCGCAGAGGTTTATTTTACACAGTCACTGATTGAGGATGTGAATAAAACGACTGCAAAGCAGGCGAAGGAAAAAGGCCTTGCATATGATACACGGATTGATCCAATGCTTCCATATCGTATGAAAGGGGCACCGGTTTCTATTCGTGAAATTCTGACCAATATCTTAAATAACGCAGTGAAGTATACCAGTGAAGGAAAGGTTTCTTTGGATGTACACAGCAAATGGAGAACAGAAAAGCAGATTCAGATAGAAGTAGTTGTGACGGATACTGGTATTGGCATGAAAGAAAAAGATGTGGAAACTATTTTGGATAAATTTTCACAGCATGATACCAGAGGCGGCCGCAGAGGTGAAGGTGTCGGTCTTGGAATGGCCATTGTAAAAGGTCTGATAGAGCAGATGGATGGCAATATTCAGGTGGAAAGTGAATATGGTAAGGGCACAAAGATTGTTATTAATTTCACACAGGAAATCGTGGATGAACGTCCGGTAGGTGATATTAATTTAAAAATAGAAGAGGAAGAAAAAGAATTCCATCAGGCATTTATTACTACAGCGAAAGTATTGATTGTTGATGATAACGAAATCAATCTAAAAACAATTGCAGGATTATTACAGAAGTACGATATAGAGGCTGATAGTGCAGACAGCGGTTATATGGCAATTGATGCAATTGGTGAAAAAGATTATGATATTGTATTTATGGATCATATGATGCCGGGAATGGACGGAGTGGAAGCAATGCTTCGTATACGTGAAATGGATAAGGGTACGCATGGTACGCTGCCAATCATTGCACTTACGACAAATGCTGTGACGGACGTGAAAGAAGATATGATGATGCTGGGATTTGACGGCTGTTTATCAAAACCAGTGGATATCAGTAAGCTAGAACGGATGTTGCTGGAATTTATTCCTAAAAATAAGATTTCCTATATTAATGCCAGTGTGGTAAGCTTATTTATTCCGAAAACTGCTGCAAATGAGAAAGATGATAAAAAGATATTTTTGTATATGGACGCAGAGGCAGGCATTAAGAACTGCGGCGGTGCCTGGGAGGACTATTATCAGGTCATGGATGTAGTGTTGAAGTATGGAACAAAGCGTTTGGGCAAATTAAGACAGCTGGTAGAAGATAAGGATTATACAAACTATACTATTGATGTTCAGGGATTAAAGAAAGCGGCAGAAAATATTGGTGCAAAAGAGCTATTCCAAATGGCATCTATGCATGAAAATGCCGGAAAAACAGGAGATGTAGAATACATAGATACCCATTATAAAGAATTACTGGCATTATATGAAAATGTATTAAAAGAAATTGAGCAGATACGCCAGAAAAGTGAATGATAGAGAGAAAGCGGCTATTTTATGAAGTTTCATAAAATAGCTGTTTTTGTCTAAATATTTATACGATTCTTTAGAAAATCTTTCGATTTATAGAAAGGTTATTTTTAGAATAAATCAGTATGATAACCATGGAGGTAAGAGATGGAACCATTAAAGAATGAAAAATATCACATTTTAGTTGTGGAGGATGATAAGGAAATTAGAGATGGAATTGAGATTTTTTTAAAGAGCCAGGGCTATCAGGTACATAAGGCAGCAGATGGAGCAGAAGGCTTGACAGTGATTGAAAGCTGTGAGATTCATTTGGCAATTGTGGATATTATGATGCCGCGGATGGACGGTGTGACCATGACGATGCGCCTGCGGGAAAATTATGATTTTCCGGTTATTATGCTTTCTGCAAAATCAGAAGAGACGGATAAGGTCATAGGTTTAAATATTGGAGCAGATGATTACGTGACCAAGCCGTTTACGCCATTGGAGCTTTTAGCAAGGGTAAATTCACAGCTGCGCCGGTATCTGCGTTTTTCAAATAAGAATGGGGCAGATATAAGTTCCGATCGCGTATATGTAATAGGCGGATTGGAACTAAACGAAGATACGGTAGAGTTTTTTGTGGATGGCAGTCCGGTAAAATTAACGCCGCTTGAATTTAAAATTCTGGCATTGTTAATGCGAAATGCAGGAAGAGTGTTTTCTTCTGAAGAAATTTATGAGCGTGTTTGGAACGAAAAAGCAGTGAATACAGACACAATCATGGTACATGTGAGAAATATTCGGGATAAAATCGAAATTAACCCGAAGGAACCCAAATATTTAAAGGTGGTGTGGGGTGTTGGATACAAAATTGAAAAACACGAAAAAAATTAGAAGTATAATTACAATAGCAGTTCTGCTGGTGGTCACAATAGGAAATGTATTGTATTTTTCTGTTGTGGGTGATTTGGCGAAAGAAAAATATGACACTGATATGGAAACTGCGCAGGAAATGAACACGGATATATTGCGGTCCCTGTATCAGGGAGCACTTGTCATGTATTATGAACAGACATTGGAAAATTCGGATTCGGTGATAGAGCCGTATGATTTATTTATCAAAGAGGACGCTTTGAATGAAGAGCAAAAGGCGATTCTCGAAGAAAACTTTGATGATATTTATGACAGCATGGTGAGCAGTTTTGAACAGTATCGTTACCAGATAGATTATTATTCCACGAATGGAAAGATGACGGAATCCAATGCGGCGCAGGATTTGGCAATGGTGTTATCAGAAGAAGATTTTGCAGATGAGATGGAAGAACTGATTTTGTATTACCGGAATCTGTGGGTGGTGAGTTTTGATGAACTTGGACAGATGCAGGTAAAGGTAATTACGTCTGAGGATATTTCAGCGGATATGTTGATAAAAGGGATGAAGCAGACAGAAAGTGATTATAAAATCAGCAATAGAATCCCAAGTTATATGGCGATTGAAAATGCTGCAGCAGCGGTAAATAAAGTGCAGGATTTTACGGTAGTTTATGGTATTTCAGAAGAAAGCACACTTGATCTCCTAATGTCAGAGGATTGGTACGGCGGATACAGATTATTGTTTTATCATATTGAAGATACGGCAGGACCGGTTTTTTTCATTACCGTTCTTTTGCTGGCAGTATTTGCAGTTGTAATGAATAGTCCAAAAATCTGGAAAAATATAGAATCAGAGCAAATAGAAAAATACCCTGTATTCGAATTGGGCGTAATTGGTATATGTATGCTGCCTGCCTGGTTTGAGTTGTACTGCGAAGCAATTTACCGGATGGTAGAGCGGGGATTAAAAAGTATCTTAACGTATATTGGTTGGGTTGACTTTTGGGGTGTGCTTCGGTATATAGATATTTTTGCGATCACGCTTTGTACAGTGGTGATTCTTTATGGAATAGGAATAAGTTTTTGCTCAATCCTGCGGCTTGGTTTAAAAGAATACATCAGGCGATACAGCTTTGTGTACCGATTGTTTCCACAGATAAAGAAGTTCTGGGAGAAGTTTAAAGAAGAAATACAGGAGACGAATCTGGAAGAAAATACGACAAAAACGATTATAAAAATAGTAGTGATAAACTTTGTTGTTCTGGCAGTTTTCTGCTGTATGTGGGTGGTAGGTATTTTAGCACTGATCGTATATAGTCTGCTGCTTTTTTATCTGCTCTCAGAATACTGTCATAGAATTACAACAGATTACGAAGTATTGCGTAAGGCGACAAATCGGATTGCAGAGGGAGACTTAAATACAGTAATTGCAGAAAACATCGGTATGTTTGAGCCGATGAAAGAGGATTTGACACAGATTCAGACCGGATTCAAAAAGGCAGTGGATGAAGAAGTAAAAAGCCAGCGTATGAAAGCAGAGCTTATCACAAATGTCTCTCACGACTTAAAGACACCGCTTACAGCTATTACCACATATATAGAATTGTTAAAAAAAGAGGATATTACAGAAGAAGAGCGCAAAGAATATGTGAGTACACTGGAACGTAAAGCAATGCGGCTAAAAGTATTAATTGAAGATTTATTTGAGGTCAGCAAAGCCAGCAGCAATGATATTACATTAAACTTAATGCGAGTGGATATTGTGAAGCTGATGAAGCAGGTTGTCGTGGAGCATAAGGAAAAATATGATGAGGCGGGGTTAAAATTGCATTGGAACGTTCCAGAGGAAAAAACGGAGCTGTTTTTGGATAATCAAAAAACATACCGTATTTTTGAAAATTTATTTTTAAATATTCAAAAATATGCAATGCCAAACAGCCGCGTTTATATTAGTGTGGCAGATGAGGCTGAGCAGGTAAGCATTGTGATAAAAAACATGTCTGCAATGCCTTTAAATGTAACAGGAGAGGAACTGACCGAGCGTTTTGTCAGAGGTGATGCTTCGAGAAATAGCGAAGGTTCCGGGCTGGGACTTGCCATTGCGAAAAACTTTACTGAGGTACAAAATGGCAGATTTGAAGTGGTGGTAGATGGAGATTTGTTCAAGACAACTCTGATATGGAAGAAAAATAGAGAAAATTAAAAAAAATAGTTGCATTCTGGCAAAGCTTGTGTTATGATAATCTTCGTTGAGGAGATATGCCGGCGTGTCGGAATGGCAGACGATGCAGACTCAAAATCTGTTGTGGGTAACCACGTGCGGGTTCAAGTCCCGCTGCCGGCATTATAAAAAACCAGTATTTCAGTTTGAAGTACTGGTTTTTTGTGCTTAAATTTTGTGATAACGATGCATGGAAAGGGAAGCTTTGTAGCAGGAGTGAAAGAGCAGGATGGAAATGTGCTGTCAGTGGCAGCAATTTTGATAGTGTTGTTGTTGATTTTAACGTCTTATTTTATTAGCTGCAGTATTATGGAGAAGAAAGAATTTATGAAAGAGAAAAATTATGAAGAAACTAAATTTATTCTATAATTTAACACACATGCTGTTTTGGTGTGGATATGCGATTGTATGGAGCTATACAGCAATTTTTTTACAGGCAAGAGGTTATAATAATCAGGTGGTTGGTCTGGTAACGGGAATTGGTGCGGTGATATCCGTATTATTACAGCCGTTTTTAGCAAGCCTGGTTGCAAAGAATAAGAATATGAGCAACCGGAGTAATGTCATTTTGCTTAAGCTGATAACAGTTGTAATTGCAGTTATTATGATGCCAAAGCTTCCGGGACTTTATACGGTTGCCATTTTGTTTACGGCATTGGCGGCATTGGAAGCAACGATTCCTTCTATATTAAGCAGTATCGCTATGGAATGTGTAAATAGCGGAATGGAAATCAATTATGGTGCAGCAAGAGGAATGG
>CAYYZV010000095.1:0-8341 GCA_964476275.1 uncultured Roseburia sp. | reverse complement strand
CATATCGGTGATTGCATTTTCGTTAACCTTACAGGTCAAAGCTTCCGCTGCATGACACAGGCAATCAAAGCCGGTAACTGCAGTAATTCTTGCTGGAAGACTCTTGCATAGTGCTGGGTCTACAACAGCAACTGTTGCTGCAAGGTCCGGACCTGATAAACCAGTCTTGCGGTTATTTTCTCTATCAAACATCATCAGGCCATGTGAAATCTCACTGGAGGTTCCTGCCGTTGTAGGAACTAAAATCAGAGGTATCTGGCTCATCTGACGAGGCTTGGTCATATCAAAATAGTCTCTGATTGTACCTGGATTTGCAAGAAGGATGCGAACTGATTTTGCGAGGTCCATTGCGCTTCCTCCACCAATGGCAACAATTGCCTGATGCTGTTTTTCCTTAATCATCGCTGCAACAGACTCAATAATATCAGTTGGATTCTCTGGCTCTGCTCCTTTGAAAACATCAACTTCAATACCAACAGTCTGCATTCCTCCTTCTGCTCCCTTTGTAAGACCTGCATTGCTGATAAATTCATCAGTAATAATCAATGCTTTGCTGACTCTCATCTGGTGCAGAGTCTGACCAATAGCCATACTAGCACCTTCGCCAAATAAAATCTGGCTAATCATTTGTGACTGAAAAATACCCATATTATTAAACCTCCTAGGTTTACTTTACAATTCTTATCGCTGTACTCCAACGAATCGATGATTCGCCGGAGTACAGCTGTTAAATATTACAATTTGCATATATAACAATTATCAGAATCAATCAAAGGATGACTCAGTTCTATAGATAAGTTCATCCTGGAACTGTGGGCTCAGTGTATGGAAATATGCACTGAATCCAGATACTCGAACCATTAAATCCTTGTATTCATCTGGTTTTGCTTTCGCTTCAATCAATGTCTCTCTGTCTGCAACCATAACCTGAGTATGCTGTGCACCCTGAGCAAAATATCCATCAATAAAATTGATAAAGTCATTGAGACCTTTCTCACCAGACATGGTATCTGCACCAAATTTAAAGTTAACTAATGTTCCACCTGCGCACTTACTATGGTCAACCTTTCCATAAGATCTTGCCAATGCAGTAGGACCATTTCTATCATTTCCAACGTTATCAATACGTCCAGGTTCCATGTTTGCAGCTAATGGAACTCCCATACAACGTCCATCAGGAGTTGCTCCTACAGGCAAACCGAACATAATGTTGATAATCTGTGTGAAGACATTTGTCTTGATAATGCCAATACCGCCACGTGTTGGTGGATAAGACTGGAACAGGTCTGTGTACAGATCGTATACATATTTAAACATTTCATCTGCATAGTCATCATCATTACCCCAATGATGAACCTTATCACTATCAATGTACTTACGAAGACGTTCATAGCCCTGCCAGTTACATTTAAGTGCTGTCTGCATTTCTTCCGGAGTAGCCTTTTTCTCTTCAAATACTACCTGTTTGAGTACACTCAGAGAATCACTTACTGTTGCAGGTGCAACAGCAGTTATTCCTGTGAAGTTATACTTTGCACCACCTCTGTAAAGGGTCTTACCACTTTCAGTACAGCCCTCGATCATTGTAGAAGCCCATGGCAACTCATCAACTTCCGCATGAACATCCTGAAGAAGATTTACTGTTTCTATAACTCTATCAGCCCAATATTTTAACTGTGCCTCATAGGCTGCTTTAACCTCATCAATGGATTTCATATCCTTAAGATATCCTGTCTCAAGTCCAAGAGGAGCTGCTGTTTCCGGATCCCATGAATGTCTTCCATTGTTGATTGCAAGTTCAAATACCTTAGGAAGGTTAATACCGCAGACATCATGCCAGCCGAGTGTCTTTCCTGGAACTTCAAGTTCTACACAGCCAATGTTTACATAGTCACGTGCATCTTCCAGTGATACTCCGTGTCTCATCAGTGCTGGAATACATACGTCATCATTCAGCATCTTTGGATGACCTGTCGCTACACGAATAACATTAGTAGTTTTCACTTTTACTTCGTAAGGCAGTTTCTTATGTACACGTACAGTTACATATGGACCATTTGTTCTAAGATGTGGAATACTATCCAAAACCATAAAGGAAAGGTCGTTTGTTGCGTCATTTCCATCTCTGTCTACACCACAGATAATACAAGCAAAAGAAGGATATCCTCTGGAACCGCCTCTCCACATTTCATTATTCTCGCTGAGCTGCATATATGTATGCATCTTAAGGAACATTCCGTCAATAACTGACTGCATAAACTCCTTCGTATGAATTCCTTCATCTAAACTCTTCTTATAGAAAGGATACATATACTGGTCAAAACGTCCTAAGGCAAGCGCATGTCCGTTCTGCTCCATGCACATGATTGCAAATACAGCATATACTAACTGAGCAGCTTCCCAGAAATCAGATGGACTATCTCCATTACCAAGTTTTCCACAGATTGCACTGAGGCTCTTTAATTCGTCCTTTGTCTGAGGATCTTCGTACTTATCCATTAATTCCTTTGCATATGCTTCATATCTTTTGAAATATGCCATAACTCCATCAAGGAGAATCAGCTGTGCCTGATGGAATTCATATGCCTTGATGTCATCTACTGTGATAGGGCAACCAAGTTTTTCTAACGCATTAAGGACATCTGCTTTAATTCCACTAAGGCCTTTCGCTAAAACATTTGCATAGTTAGCTGTCATGTGTCCAACAGAGAAGTCAACATTTACATTTGGATTGAATACAGGCATATTTCTGAATGCACTTCCCTTTGCAGCATCCTCTTTCAGACGTGCTCTGATAACAGCTCCGGTACTTTTGCCTTTCCAGTAATCTTCTGTTTTCAGAATTTCTTCTGCTGTTTCATCGTCATGCAACATAGGGTTGTATCCTCTGCCTCTAATTGTTCCTTCACGAAGTTCATCATAAACATAGTGTCCAACATATTCCGGATATACACCAGCAGCAAAGTTTGGTGAACCTACACTAAGAAGAACAAGTTCACCCTCTTCATAACTCAGCTCACATACTTCCATAAATTTAGCCAAAGCCTTTGCCTTCTTAATTACCATAGGCTGTGCTTCATTTTCCTTATACACCTCTGTAAATACTTTTACGCGAGTTGCATCCAAAGTAGGCTGTGTTGCGAAATACAGTTCTCTTAATCTATTGATTCTTGGAAATGGTGAATAACCACCTCCTCCTCGCTCAAGAACCTTCTGTGCACCTATGTTCCACACTTTTTCTACAGGCTCAATCCCGACAGCATTAGTATGGTACATTTGATTATTTGTACTCATTTTTTCCTCCTTTCGAAAATAAATTTCTTATATATTTTTTATTTTTTCTTGGCTATTGTTTCTCTGGAACCTGCAACTGCAGGGAGCCCTTTCTCATTCATTCTCTTTACATATCCTCTGATCTGCAGTTCAAAGCTCTCTCTATCTTCAATTTTTATTGCTTTCATCTGCATCGGCATTCCCAACATCTTGGCTTTTTCCTCTCCAAGCGGACGATATTTCAAGAATTGAATCTGCATCGGCTTATTATCCAGTTCATTGAGAATAAAATCTGATGTTTTATCAATAAATTCCTCGTTATCGTTAAACCCTGGAATAATCGGAATTCTGATAATCAAAGGTTTATCCATATCAACAATCTTCTTGATATTACTCAATATTAATTCATTATTTACTCCTGTATACTTCTTATGAATATCGGTATCCATTTGTTTGATATCTGTGATAAACAGATCGGTATAAGGAGCAACCTGCTCAATAGATTCTGGCGTAACATATAATGCAGTCTCCACACAGGTGCCAATGCCTTCCTCTTTGCATAATCTTAATAGTTCACGGCAGAATTTCCACTGAAGAAGACACTCTCCGCCAGAGAGTGTTAAACCTCCGCCGGATTCCTCGTAGAAATCACGGTCTCTTTTTACTACATCCAATGCTTCTTCCGGAGTCATCTTTTTTCCGTAAAGGAACAGGCATCCAGAATAGCATTCTTCTTCACAAAGTAAACAGTTATCACATTTGTCACGATCGATTCCTACCACTCCGCTTTCACAGATAATAATGGCATTTTTTCCATGAGCTTCACATACCTTAAGGCAATATCCACAGCACATGCACTTCTTACTATCTACACCAATTTCCTGAATGCTTTTGTATGTCTCAGGATTGCTACACCACTCGCACCGCAATGAGCACCCTTTCATAAATAATTCTGTTCTGATTCCTGGTCCATCGTGTACTGTAAATCTCTGAATATTTGCAACAGTACCGTATAAAGGCTCTTCAAAAGAAACAGGGGGCATATTCATTTCTTCTTTGTTCATTTTGCTTCAACCTCATATTTTCATGTAACAACCAACTTTGTCTATTTTTTTGACAGACACCATTTCTTTCACTGGTTCGAGGACAATCTCTATCTGTTTCTGATTATTATAATAATATCATTTCGCAATCTAATAACCTAGAGCATAAAACCACAGTATTATTTTGTAGGATTAGCGAAAAAGCGTAAATTCTTTAAATCACACAAATTTCTTTGTATAATTTTGATTTTTTCTTTCTTTTCCGCCTTTTACACAAAATAACCGTCTAATTTTTGTCAAAGCAAAGTGCCGCACAAACAATTCATTTGCGTTTGAATGTGATATAATGTCTACAAGAAATTCATTTTTTCAGGAGGTATCCAATGCTATCTTACAAAAATATCTATCCCGAAAAATACCTTGATATGGATCTGCGCACACTGGTACATCAGATGTCCGAAAATGTATCATTGCAGTACATCATTGATACAGCATCAGCAATCATGGATATGCCGTTGTTAATGCTCAACAACTATCACCACTGCATTGTCTATTCTAATGGTGTCTACACACCAGATGATATTATTCTGCAAGAAATTGCCCGCAATGTTGATTTAATACCACGATTAAATCATTCTTTCGATAGCGAATTTTCCTGTGGTGATCCGCAAGGCTCCGGGTCTTTACATTGCATGTCAAAAAACAAGCATCTTTCCTCGAAACAAAAAGAGCTGCTTCCTTTTATTACATGGATTTTATTCTCTGTATATAACAAATCATTTGAAAGAGGCCTTATCTTCTTGTCTGAAGAAAGCCGGCTATTTCAGAGTTTGATAAAAAAAGAGAATACTGAGGATAGTGCTCAGATTCAACGATTTGCGCAGCAAATCAAGAAAACTTATGCCGATCCATGGCAGATTATTGTACTTTTTAAACCATCAGAGGGGACAGCCCGTAATTTATATCAAAAATTACCTGTATCCCTTTGTACACCATTTAATTGCTCCCTTTCAGATAAATACCTGGTTATTCTGATACATAAACTTAAAGAAAGCGAATTTGAATTATTTGACCGAATACTCAAAGAAACAAACCTGCGTGGTGGTATCAGTTATCCCTTTTCAGAACTTAATAGAATTCAGCTTTATGTACAGCAAGCAATTGCATCGTTGCAGGAATCCACTCAAATTGAGGCACCTTTGGGTCTCGCACCTTATGAAAAATATTTACTGATTGATTTAATTTATCATTCTAAAAACGGATTATTGCCATACAAATTGCAGCATCCTGTACTTAAAGAACTTGGTAACCATGCTCCGCATCTTTACAAGACCTTACAAACATATATAGGGGAAAATTGTAATACTACCCGTGCTTCAGAAGTGCTGCATCTGCATAAAAACAGCGTTCTATATCAACTGAAACAGATTTCGGAAATTGCTGGATATGATGTTACATCTGCGGAGTCTATTGCATCGCTCCGCTACGCATTTGCTATCAATCAATTTTTAACGAACCATAACAAATAGAGAGGGAAAGTAATGAATGAAAATAGTTTTGCAGGATTGCTCCGGCTAATTATGAATAAAGAAGATATCACAACAATAATTAATTATGCATCAGATCTTCTGGCTGCTGCACTGGTTATTGTAGACGCCAGCCCTCAAATGAACTTCTATGCATTGTCAACAAATCGCATGCCACGTGACCCATATTGGGCTGAAGCCTTCAAACGCGGTAAGTGCACAGAGCGATTGCTGGAAGGGGTTTATGGCTCAGACTTTGTTATTACAATGTCTGGAAAAATACAGGGCGGATATTCTGTTAATCCGGATAATCAGACTTTGAAATATTGGTGTTATCTGCCATTGTATAACTCAAATCAGTATGGTATGTCGATCATTGCTCTTCCGGATATTGATGTTTTTTCCGAAAAACAGGTTGATTTACTTCACTTGTTTATTAAAGTTCTAACACTCAATTATACGGATGCACTACAACCGTCCAACATTCCATTTCATCCTAATCAACAGGATTTTCACTCTGCAATCCGAGGTATCCCGGCATCAATTCCAACACATGAAACAACATCCATGGAATTTTATGAACGTAATATCTCCCCTACTAATTATGAACCTTTGACGTGGGATCATGTACAAATCATTGCTGCTGAGTTAAATCTGACAGATAGAACACTTTCAATGTGGCAGGTCATGATAAACGCTGTCAATGACATTGTAGAGAATCACAGTGCGACCGTGTTGGATGGACGTATTATTGCTCTGACAGGATTGCTTCCCAATGATAAATTAGATGCTCTGCAGGCAGTCGCATCCGAATACGATTTTCATGTTGGTATTAGTTGGGCATTTTCATCCAGAACAGAAGCACCAGCGCATTACAGTCAGGCCTTATATGCCATAAAGACTGCATTGCGAATACCGAATGTCGTATCAAATCCTGCCAATGAACGAAATCGGATCCATTTATATGATCAGTTTTATCATTATCATCTGATTGACGATAATCTAATTGTCACTCATTGGGATGATTTTAGACCCAAGACTCTTAGAATATTGGAAGACTACGATCGAGCACATAATACCAAACTATACCTGACATTTAAAGAATACTTACTGCAAAATCAGCGTGTTGCAACAACTGCCAAAAAGCTGAAGCTTCACAAAAGTACCGTCCAACATCGAATCGAAACAATACAAAACCTGCTTGGAGATATCGATTTATCTTCAGAGGCTATAGCATCGCTACTTGCAGCATATGCAATCGATTCAATCATTTAGAGACTAAAAGGGTACAAATGCATTGTCAGTCAAACCCTGTCCTTTGGGTTCACTTAAATAAATTGGGTAGAGGAAGAATAAATTTCTCACCCCTCCCATTGAATCGTGAGGCTGCTGAAAGTGCAGATTAATGTTACTACATCCATACTCTCAGCTCCCTTCGGGAAATTATCAGACAGAATCGGGCGTAAGAAACTGCTGGTATTTGGTTATATCACATTTTCATTCATCTACTTCGGATTTGCTTTCTGCACGAATAAACTGCGTTAATTCTGATATTCGTTGTATATGGCATATATACTGCTATGACTGCTGGTGTAGAAAGAGCTTTTATTTCTGAGATTGCACCACCAGAATTGAAAGGCATCATGCTTGGACTCCATTCGACACTTGCTGGAATTGCTCTGTTACCTGCCAGCGCAATAACTGGTCTCCTGTGGAATAAAGTCGGTGCATTTGCTCCTTTTATTTATGGCGGCGTTTGTCGATGGCTGCTGCAATTATACTGAGCAAAGGCCTAAAATCAAAAATAACTCATTAAAACACAATGTCATGATACTGGTTTTTCAAACTCAAATAATACAGCTGCGGAATGCTTCCTGCAAATCAAGCTGTTTGTTCGCAAGAGCAAGACTGTCTACTTCTTTTAGATGAGGATAATCCAATTTATACTTAGCTAGAGTAACAGCAGCAAAGCGTCCGGTAGCGTGATAGCTTTCGATTTTATCGGAAAGCATGAGATTATAGACCTTACGGCAACAGCCGAAGGTTTTTGCAAACAGAACTGCTTGTTCAGTTGTAGGGTATAATCTATACTTGATTGCTTTATTATATGATGATGTCGGGGGCAAATATAGATTTTTATTTGCCCCCGACATCATCATTATATCACAGATTTAAGTAAAGACAACGCCATGTATTCCGTAATTCATCCCCTACCTATAGAGGATAGGAGATTTCTTGCTCACGGCGTGTTAAAATCTTCTTCATCCATATAATTAGCCATTCTGCAAAATCATCTCTTTCCAAAGTACAAGAATCATTATAATTTTCTTTTAATCGTTCTTTTATCATAGCTCCTCCTGCTAGTGGTTTCCGATTTTGGAAACTATTTTGCATCAAATTATAAAGGGATAATAAAAGAAAATCAAATGAAAGTGATCATGAATATAACCTGAATCCGTGAAGTTAATTTATTCAAGGATTCGCAAAAGCCTATGTTTT
>CAYYZV010000094.1:0-8590 GCA_964476275.1 uncultured Roseburia sp. | reverse complement strand
ACTCTTCATAAGTAATCAGAGACTTATTATACAAACTTTGTAATTTTTTCAGTCGTTCTTCTGCACTTTCACTGGATTTATTTTCCATATCATAGGAATATGTATGGTATCCACCATGCTTCGTTACTGTCACATCCTGTCCATCATCCTCGATTTCGATTACATGGCTGTCGATCTGCTCATTCGTAAAACCATTTTTATAATTCACATAAGTAATCCAGCCTGCAACTGCTGTCCAAAATACTCCAAATAATCCAAATGTCGGAATCACAAGAAATAACCCTATTAGGCAGAAAATAATTCCTACTCCAAATCCCATTTTCGATTGTCCTTTTCCCGGTCTAACATGAATTCTTTTTGACATAATTTATTTCCTCCAGATTTTTCAATTTTATGTTCTCTTTTCGAGATTGTATTTGCTATACAATAAGAATCTCCTACATCTAAAACACCTCCACATACTGAAGCACAATGGACTTATCTTCAGATACTATAAACTGAGCCTGTTCCCCTTGGATTTTACCTGTATAGATTGTTTTCCCATTTTCCAGTGTTGGGATAAGAATTGCATCATTATATCTATATCCAACCCTTGAAATCGTGGTGGGATAAATGACTGCAAATATCAGTATCATAGCAATCATAAATATTAGGACACCTTTTTGATAGCTATTCAAACTTTTGATTTTTCTTTTCAAATATCCCACCTCCATCAGATAATCTTTCTTTTTCTTTATTTTATCACACTGGAGTACGTTATATTAGTATGACGGATTTACTCTTTTACTTGGTTTTCTTGCGAATTTCTCCTTCTCCGTTTTTCGCTAGATCCATGTAAATATGTAAAATTTCCTGCGATGTACCATCCTTAAAGACAACTTTCTGACGTAAAAGCTGCAATCCTGTATATTTTTCCTGAAACTCACTCAAGTAATAAGGTGCTTCCAAAACATCAAGTTCCTGTGAGTCTATAATCGTAGTTCCATAAAAATCTTGCTGCATCTGAGTGCCTATATAATCTTCATATTTTTGCCACGCTTTCTGACTGTCTTTCGCATTTCCATAAAGCAATACAAACGCTAAGGAATGGTGTGTTATATTATTTCCAATGATTTTTCCAATATGATTTTTGAATATACTCTTTGAAGAACTGTTCTCCAATACAAATGCTTCTATTATCTCTCCGCATATTTCTTTATAATATACACTTAAATCAATTTCTGCCGGTGAACCATATCCTCCAAAACTAGCACCCGTTGTTCCTTTTTTCTCCTGGTCATGAACAGAAAATCCATAAAACCTACTAAATGCCAGATTAAACATTTCCCGAAATAACATTGTTACCCTATCTTCAGACAACTTTTTCACGGGATTTATCTGTATAACTTCTTTTCTTATCTTTTCATCATCTTTCCCTTCAGATATCTCAACTTTCTTGTCCTCAAAAATTAACTGTGGACCATAATTTTGCAAAGCATAACATGTCTGCAATATTATCTCTACTAATAATACTGTTTCCCATGATGTCTGAGGTGATGTTTCATATCCATACACTTTATAATAAATCTGCGCTTTTTTCTTTCGCTCCGATACATCAAACTCTCGCAAAGCATTTACTATTTCTTCCTGCGTTCTTTCACTCAAATTACCTACAAAAGAAATGTTTTTTTCTTCTTTTTTTTCAGTAAAATCTTCTATGCACATGGATAACTGATACTTTTCCTGATACAGATAAAATTCCTGCAGATAATTTTCACCCTGTATTTTTTTATTCTCTACTACGAGCCAGCCAAATTTTTCCTTTTCAGTAATTGGCCACTTTCTTATCTGCTCATTTTCAATAATATCTATCAGCCATTTTGTCTTTTGTAAAATTTTCTCTTTTTTATCACTCTTCTCTTGTATTGCTCCTTTTAATTCCAAATTTAACAAATATAAATAATTTAAGAATACGATACTGGAATAATCTTTTCTTTTTTTATCTAAAATCATTTTTTCCCAAATTCTATCCGCTTTTTCGTAATCTTTATATTCTTCTGTTTCCATGTACACAATAGCCTTAAAAAATGAATTATTTCCCTTTAAGATATCTGCATACTGCTTTTTGCAATAACATAGCCACCATTTTTGATGAATTGCCTTTTGATAATAAGGCGGCTTAGGTTTCATTTCTTTCCAATTCGATAACTTTTGTTCAATTCTATATGCCACAGCAGGATACAAACTCTCTATTTCATTCTCCAGAACCAAATCTATTGCATGCGCATCATCATATACCACCAAGGACTTCTCTGTTGCTTTTTCATTAATTTTCTCAAGCAACGCATTTTTCAACTTCTCATCCTTTGTTGCTTTATAAAATAATAAAAGCTCCGGCACCTCTAATTCTAATAATCTTTTTATTAAATAGTTTGTACCTTCTTCCTCATATTTCAAAAGTGCTATACATTTTCCAATTATCGTTTCGGTTGTAAAAATCTGCATATACGAATAGTCAAACACGGGTCTTTCTTTATTATCCCCATACAATAACACCCGTTCCAATACTTCAAGCAATATATTTTTTACAGTAAAATCCTGTGTCTGCTCGAAAATATAATACAGCACTCTTAATAATAGACGATAAAAATAATAAATTTCGTTTTTTTCCTGTGTATACTGTATCACTTCATTTGGAATCAAAAGTTTCCTGCGTTTTGCCATATTTTGTTCCTGTATATAATTTTTATATAAACTATATATCAGTTCCTTTGAAAAATACGACTCTTTTATATAAGTAATATAGGTGCTCTTTCCATCGAACACCATCTGATATCCCTTCCAAACGATATCTAAAAACCTCTTATAATACCTTTTTTCTTGATATGTAACATCACGATAAAACCACGTCTCCACACTGCTAAGTATTAAATGATATCCAATCACCCAGTCTACATCATTTTTTATCTGTAAAAGTGTTTCAAAATAATCACCAATTCCTTCTGCAACAAGTTCCAAATATTCTGCTTTTCCAATCAGCTTTAAAAACTCTTCCAAAAGAAAACTATAACTATTTTCGTTTGATTTTTTACGTTTTATTAAATAAAATAAACAGTTTCCAATCTCCTCTCCTGACAGAAATTCACTCTTTTTTACTCCTTCTTCAAAAATTTGCTCCATAATCTCTAATACATAAGATACATAATCCCCTTTCTTAAGTACTATATCCATAGCATTGTTTATAAGATAGCGGAATCCCATAAACAGAGTACCCTTTGTTGTAAGCAACTGATAAATAACGTCACTTCCAAGATGTACAACAGAATAAAAAGCTGCCACTTTATCATATGCATTTAAATATTCCGTGTACCCCTGACATTTTCCATCTTTACACAAATGCAGATTCTTGAGAAAAATGTTTGGCATCAACGAATGTATATATTCCCTACTTTCTATCCACCTATATCCTTCAAAACCATATTGCTGATACCTGAATAAGTCAATCACTCGATTTCCTGTCCATAATTCAGCATTGCCATATTTCTCCGGTTCTTTGCAATATTCAGGAAATTCCAACATTCTAATTTTTTGATAAAATTTGTTTTCTTCTTCCCATGACGGTTTCGGATATCGATATAGGTATTTTTCCAAAAGAAAATGAACCACTTCTTTCTGCTCTGCGCCCTCCAAATAGTCTAAGATGTGATATGTTCTTTTAAATGCCCATACCACACTCATCCACTGTTCTTTTCTGTCTTCTTTCCACAAAAGCCAAAGTCTTGCAACCACCCTGTCAATAATCGGATTCCAGCTATATCCGCCATTCCATGCATAATATTTTCCGTTTTCAAAAACCAGATAATGATGTTCCAAAAACCATTCTATATCCGGAGTCTCTTCACATATTTTTTTCCAAGATTCCAAACAAGCTTTAGGGTTTAAAACTTCAACATTTAATATTCCATTTTTTTCCTCTTTTTTCAGCCACAACAAAAATTGTATTTCTGCCACATTTGGAAATTCTGCTTCTTCTATTTCGCCAATTTCCTTCCATAAATACGTACTTCCCAAAGCAGAACTCCAGCGTCCAAACATTATCGAAATCCAGCCTTCCTGTATTAACGTATTCATGTCTATTTGCATAATACCATTTTGAGATTTGTATTCTTCCACCAATCTTTCCAGCGAAGCAATACTATAAAAATCTTCGGTAATCACTGCTGTCTTATAAAAAGAAAGCAGAATTTCTTCTAATGGAAATAAATACTTCTCCTTTACAAATGACGCACCCTGTTCTTCAGCGATACATAATGAAATTTTCTTCTTTAACTTGTTTTCGTCCCAGATGTATAATTTGTTCATTTATTCTAACCTTTTCTAATCTGTTATACCTTCTACATAAGTAATTTATCATATTGTATCATTTTTCTTTGTTTTACACATATATTTTACAACATTTTTCATAAGCGATTAGTTGAAAAAAGACACATGTTTTACAGTTTTACTGTTCCATGTGTCTTTCCGCTGTTATTTTAATATTAAATTTTCTGCATAAACCTCTTCTTGTTTATCTTAATTAATTAGAAAATTCAAGATTGTTTTATTAAGAACCAGTTAGCCCTACTATTTTATTTATATCCAACAGCCCATCCGTATCTGCTAAGACTGCATGAATATTATCTGCCCTGTCTTCCAATACCGAAAAACACTCCAACATAAGGTTTGTTATCCGAGTTTCATAACGTTCTACCGTATTTATCAACACGGTTTCAAATCTTTTTTCATTTCCTTCAAAATAAAGGCCTGCATAATTTCTCAAAAATCCAATTCTTATGGACGTTGATGACTCAAAAGACTCTTCTGAAATTGCCATTTGTTGCATAGCCAGTAATTGAAGGTTCATCATTACTAAAAACAATGCCTGCGCTGCAAGAAGTCTTTTGTTTAAATCGTCCGGATATTTTTCCTGAACATAGGAAAATGTCATTGCATAAGCAACTGCATCTGCAAAACACTCTTCCAAAACAGTGTCATTTTCATTTACAAGCATACTCTGTTCATGGATTAATTCTGTATACTCTTTTTCTTGAAATCTTTTCCCATACTCTTCATATAATTCACATAAGAGTAATTTTATATTATCCAAAAAAGCAAGCCAATCTTCATCAAAAGTTAAATGAATCATATCTTTGGCATTCACATCACCTGAGATTTTGTAAATCCAATGCCCCAATTCATGTCCGATTACATACCGTTCCTGAATTTCCTTAAAAAACTCCAGATGAACCTGTCCTTTTTCATTTACCTCAAAAGGGCCCAATGCTGTTTTGTTTAATCCATAGTACGCAGCCAAAACATCTTTGTTGTTCAGTAATGAATCTTCCGCAAACAATTCATAAGAAAGTTTCCAAATATCATGTGCAGGATCATTCTCATCAAAATAAAGTGCATTCAAAATGCCATTAATTCTACTTAAATGTCTGTCATATAAGAGATAATATTTATACTGATTCCGACGAAGCCTTACTGGGAGAATCATACTATACTTATTATACGTATTACAAATAATAAAAACCGGCATAAACTCTTTCTTATACTCTTTTAAAACTGAATACATACAGTCGTCAAATATTATTTTTAATCTGTTTTGTTCCGATTCTGACAGTATTTCATCTGGAATAATATATCTTGCATTTTCAACAAATTCCATAACATATTCATCAATGTTCATAATTTTTATTTCCCTGCCAGTAGATTATTCAATAGTTTCTGTGCCTTTTCATCCTGTCTCTGTTCAATCAGCTCCTTAGCCACTTCCACTGCCCTTTCCTGCGTTCCTTCTACTTCAAAGCCATCATCTGTAACCTTAATTCTTATTGTTTTTCTGTTCTTTAAAAGTTCAATAATGATTAAAGTAACTCCTGATATCGCATAAGGTGCTAATGTTACTCCAATCTGAATTACTGTATTAAGATCACTGCTAAATGATCTTGGTTCTTCAATTACAATTGACATTTCAGCCAAGTCACAGATGCGATCCGCGTATTCTATATCTTCTTTATCCAACTCGAAAATAATCATGTTGTATCCTATCCTCTCCTCTAACGTAAAATGCTGATATTCCATCTCTTTCAATATATCCATAATAATCACTACTATTGATAAACAAACCACCAACAAACTTTTTAATATTCAGAAATGTCATACCTTAGTATTTTATTGTACTACATTCATAGACTATCGTCAAACCTTTTCCCTCTTAGCACTCAGCATAACCTCCGCTAATTCAGAAACCATTTTCATTGCAGAAAGTGATCTCTTATTACGCAAATACACATATTTTTTATATTCTGCAGAATAAACATTATTTTTTAGCACATTATTATAATCAATGTACGATATATTCTTGAAAATATATTAAAACAAAGGAGAGCAACCATGAACAATTTGCAGAGCCACATCAAAAACTATTTAGAATATTGCGACCTTCAAAAACGCTTGGACAAAAAGACATTAAAAGCGTACCGCATAGACTTACGACAATTTACTGAAACAATTCCCGTAACAGAAGCTGCAGAAATTACTCCTGCTATTTTAGAAACATATATAGCACAGCTTCATCAGCAGTATGCACCTAAAACGGTAAAGCGAAAAATTGCTTCTTTAAAATCCCTCTTTCATTATTTCGAATATAAAGAAATAATTCATCAATGCCCATTCAACAAACTGAATACAAAGTTTCGTGAGCCAATCACACTGCCCAAAACAATTCCTTTACATACCATAGAAACATTGTTAAACACAGCATATGCACAATATCATAACGCTTCAAGTCATTACAGAAAAAAAGCTACCCTTCGTGATATCACCGTTATTGAATTACTTTTTGCAACAGGAATTAGAATCTCTGAGCTTTGTGCAATACCATACCAGAATATCGATCTGCAAACTAAAGTTTTTGCAATTAAAGGAAAGGTGCTAAAGAACGCCTTGTTCATATATGTGATGAGCATGTAATCACTGTACTAAACAAATACTATTCTGAATACCAGGATGAAATTCTCTCATGTGGTTATTTCTTTGTAAACAACATCGGAAAACAGTTATCTGACCAGTCCGTGAGAGAAATGATTAACAAGTACTGTAGTATAGCAGGCATTCAGCAACATATCACTCCTCATATGTTCCGGCATTCTTTTGCCACGTTGCTCTTAGAAGAAAATGTTGACATACGTTATATACAAACCATGTTAGGACACAGTTCCATCAACATAACAGAAATATATACGCACGTTGCCATGTCAAAGCAAAAAGATATGGCATCTGCTTCTTCGATAATCATATAATCATCAAACTGGGCGTGTACTAGATTTTTAGGAACAAATCTCGTTCCGATTCCCGAAATATGCTTCTTGCGAGTACTCTGTCCAAAAATTTGCGATCCCGCAATATCAACCGCAATAATTTTACAATTTGGAAACTGTTCCTTTATTTTTTTGGATGTACCTGCTAACGTTCCGCAGGTACTAACTGCAGCAAATAAATAATCTATCTCTTCCATTTCATTGCACAACTCTTCACCAAGTGAAAAATATGCCTACCAAACGTAGTTGTTTTCATACTGATTGGTCCAATATACATTTGTATGATTTTTTATATACTCTTCCACAATATGTATTCTGTCCTGCACATAATTTCCATTTTTGTCAGCCTTACTGGCAATAACAATCTCTGCACCTAATAACTCAATAATTTTTCTGTTTGCTTCCGTTATGTTAGGGTCTACTACACATATGAAAGGATTTCCTTTTATTCTGCACATTCCCGCTAAAGCAATTCCAAAATTTCCAGATGATGACTCTATAATGACGGTATCTTTTTTTATTATCTTATCTTTATAGGCATTTTCAATTAAAAATCTTGCTGCTCTGTCTTTGACACTGCCAAACAAATTACTGCCTTCCATTTTTGCATATTATTCTATTTTATCGTTTATTTTTAATAACGGTGTGTTTCCGATAAGCTCTGTTATATTTTGTACTTTCATGCAATCCCCAATGCAGCCAATCTTTTATTATACCATTCTCCATAATCTTGTACATATTCTATCTTTGACCAGTTGGATTTTTCTAACATCATCTATTTCGGTATTTAGTAACCAAAACTTTATAATTGACTTTAAATTTGTAGAATATGAACCAACTTATTATTTTTATGAATCCCTTTACACTATCTTCTCATGACTCTATCAAAAAAGAACTGTTACAAGTTTTTTTAAAAAATAATTTTTATACAGCATTATAAAATAAATAGCCCTCTAATAATAACAGAGAGTGTCTGAATAATTTATTCTTCTAATTTACTTTGTTTGTCATTATCAATACAGCTTTTACTGCTTCCCGTTCTCCTGCCGTTGCTGCAACAATAATATGAAATGGCAACAAATTTTTATTCTTTTTCTCATCTTCAATGTCCTCCATGATTTTCCTGAGTATCTGAAGTAAGGTAAGTTTGTGATAACGAACCGTGAATCTGACGACATCCCTATACTTCGCTATTTCTGTATCCATCATTTCTAAAAAATAAGACATCAATACGACTTCCCTCTTTT